>CANRHU010000022.1 GCA_947630485.1 uncultured Lachnospiraceae bacterium | reverse complement strand
CTTCATAATAGAAATATAGTCTATTATCCCATGCTTCCTCTTAACAGTCGAGGTACATACTATCTACCGGTTACGAAATATCCTGGCAAACTTCTTAATACAATAATTAGAAAAGGAACTGTCTCTTACAGAGGCCATAGAAAGATATCCACTGATTGCAAAAAATATAATTACACCCCTGCCTGGAATGATCTGTGATATATGGATAACCTTATCCAAAAACCCATTTCCTATACTGGCCCAATCTAGATGTACAGCAACATGGCCTAACATAACCTGCAGTGCTGCAAGTAATCTCAATAAGTCAAACGCGTTTTCCTTGTATTTAAAAGTCAGTTTATCCTCATTCATTATTCCTCTGCTCCTTAATAATAACATTTAAATACATACTGCGCTCTTGATTTTACATTCACAACATCTTTAAAAACATACACCATAAATTCTTTCACAGACTAATCTTGTCGTCTCTCCAGTTTCACAACCTCCCAGTTCTTCATAATGTCGTCTGCAATCCTGTCTGTACTGATCTTCATCAAACTCAAGGATATTTTTCTCCAACTGATCGTTATTTGTAGCTTTGGGAAATGGCCACTCGGAAACTGGAGTGTACACTTCTGTAGTATCAATATAATGTTGCAAATCAACAGCAAACATAAATCCTGGTTTTCCTGTCAACATAAAATCCCACATAGAAGATGAGAAATCATTAATCATGGCATCTGCAGCTAAAATAAGATCCTGCATATCTTCATAATCCGATAAATTCAATACTTCTCTCTGAAACATTTTGTCCCGGTTAACTACAAGGGGATGTAAGCGGAAAGCAAATCGCCACACTCCTCCAAATCTCTTTTCTAATGCTTTACACACACGTTTTGAATCTATTCCATAATCAATCGCTACACTGTCATTAAAATAGTTATCCTCAATTTTTCTGTATGTAGGTGCAAAAAGCACCAAACGTTCATTCTCTTTTATTCCAATCTGACTCCGTACTTCCCTTCTCTTATTCTCATCCGGAGCCATTATTCCATCTGTTCTTGGCATACCAATATTCCAAAACGCAGATCGCGGTATCAGCAAAGAATCTGTCATGGCATCCGTAAACCTGGCACATGTTGACAACATAACATTCGTTTTTTGTGCCGCCATTTTCAAATCGTTGCGAAACGTTGGTGTGTCCTCATACATATATATACCACATTTTTTGTAAGCTCCTCCCCCATGCCATGTATTAATAACATATTGACTCTTGCGTAAAGGCAAATAAGAATATCCCCCACTGTTTGTAAGAAAAACTTTTGCTGTCATGACATAATAGAAATAACTAATGGATTTCTTGGGAACCGTCCTGATCCCTCTTTCCTCTAACCACTGATATTTAGAGCAATCATTAACAGGATAAACAACATCAAACTGACCAGGATAATTGGCAAGAATATATTCTGCTACGGCCTTAGGGTTATCTGAATATTTAAGCCCAAGGTCATTATGCAAAATAATCCTGTTCTTTCTAATAGGCAGTACACGCATTGGAAATAAAACCATATACAATATTTTTTTCTTTAAGTATCTTATTCTAGCTTTCATAGCTTTCTATTCCCATTCATACTCCATTTGTTAACAGTCTCCCTGTACGTATCCGGTTTTTCTGAATCAAACTGTTCGCTAGCCCACATCAAAGTTACCAATTCTTCCGTGCCAGACAAGTTTATAATATTATGCGTATGCCCCGGAAGCATATATACTGCCTTTATTTCTTCTCCGGAAACCTCGAAGCTCAATACCTCGTCAGTTCCTATTTTCCTCTCCTGTATCAGTCCATGACCGGAAACTACAATAAACATTTCCCATTTGCTTTGATGCCAGTGCTCCCCTTTTGTAATCCCGGGTTTCGAGATGTTCACACTGAACTGACCGTTCGTTTTCGTTCTAATTAACTCAGTAAAGCTGCCTCTGTTATCAATATTCATTTTCAAAGGAAACAGAATTTTTTCCTCTGGCAAATATGACAGATACGTAGAAAATAGTTTCTTTGCAAACGACCCTTCCGGAATAGCCGGCATCATTAATGTTTCCGGTTGAGCACGGAACTGTTTCAGCAAATTAACGATATCCGTTAATGTTACATGATGTGTTGTCGGGACAAAACAATATCTTCCATCAGATTTAGGTATCAATGTCAATCCATCATACTCACACCGTTGGGTATTTCCCTCCAGAAGGTTCAGCATTTCAGCTACTAAATCGTCAATATAAAGAAGTTCTAATTCCCTGTCCGGGTCATTAACAGTTATCGGCATATCATGCGATAGATTATGACAGAATGTTGCTATGACAGAATTGTAATTAGGTTTACACCATTTACCAAAAACATTAGGAAAACGATAAATATAAATCGGAGTATCCATTTCGTTTCCATATGCCTGTAATAACTGTTCGGCAGCTAACTTTGATCTTCCATATTCTGAATTAAGGTATGGGCCACATAATGCTGCCTGTATGGAACTGGAAAGCATAATCGGGCATTTATTTCCATGGCTTTTCAATGTTTCTAACAATAAAAAAAGGAGATCATGATTGCCCCTCATAAAGTCAGCATGATCTGTCGGCCGATTGATTCCTGCAAGGTGAAATACAAAATCTGCCTTTGAACAATAACCGTTCAGTTCTTCAATCGTAGAATTTATGTCATACTTGAATATTTCTTCAATATCTAATATAGAGCGGGTTCTGTCCTTCCCATCGCGTATGTTTTTAAGACTCTCGATCAGATTTTTCCCTATAAAGCCTTTAGCGCCAGTAACCAGTATCTTCACTCCTGCTTCCCACTTTCTACTCCAAGTAATTCCTTAATATAATCAACAGTAAGTAATTTTCCTACAGTCTCGTCTACATTCAACAATCTCGTATTCTGGCTTGTATATGCTTCATCCGCCATCGTATGTACCTCTCCTTTTACCAGAAAATGATCATAGTTGAGATCTCTGCTGTCGGCGACAATTCGATAATATTTCCCCATATCCTCACTACGCAACCGCTCCTCACGCGTCATCAAAGTTTCATATAATTTCTCTCCATGGCGTGTACCAATGATATTCGTCCCTGTATCTCCAAATAATTTTTGAATGGCTTTAGCAAGAACCGCAACTGTTGATGCATCTGCCTTTTGGATAAACAAATCTCCTGGTAAAGCATGTTCAAAGGCAAATGTTACAAGCCCAATTGCTTCATCAAGATTCATAAGGAAACGGGTCATATTCGGATCTGTAATCGTGATCGGTTTCCCCGCTCTTATCTGGTCGATAAACAGCGGGATAACACTGCCCCTGCTGCACATGACATTACCATAACGAGTGCAGCAGATAATAGTACCCTCCCGCTCAGCCGCCACTCTTGCATTCGCAAAAATCACATGCTCCATCATGGCTTTAGAAATCCCCATCGCGTTGATTGGATACGCCGCCTTATCTGTTGAAAGACAAACCACCCGCTTTACTCCCGCATCAATAGCGGCATGTAAAACATTATCCGTACCTATCACATTAGTCCGAACCGCTTCCATAGGAAAAAATTCGCAGCTTGGAACCTGTTTAAGCGCCGCCGCATGAAAAATGTAATCTACGCCATGCATCGCGTCTCTTACACTTTGAAAATTTCTTACATCACCTATATAAAAGTGCACCTTTTCCGCACTCTCTGGACGTTTCATCTGTATCTCATGTCTCATATCATCCTGTTTTTTTTCATCTCGTGATAAAATTCGTATCTCTTTAATTTCTGTATTTAGAAAGTGTTTCAGCACCGCATTACCAAAAGAACCAGTACCACCAGTAATCATCAACGTCTTATTCTTAAACATAATAAATACCTCTTTTCTAATCTGTACGTTTCTAAATCATTTATCGTTTTGTCTTTTCTAAAATACGCATGAGCTTTTTTATGCTGCGCGTACTTGAATAATTTTTCATTCCATATTGATATGCATTATCTGCCATATAATGTATTTCTTCCGGCTTGTGAGATAATTCAATAATGGCATTTGCCATACCATCATAGTCCAAAATATCAAATGATAATCCCATATTATTTTCAATAAACATTTTTGCGTAACTGGAATTTGTCTCGACAGAATTCAGGATTACCCTATGACAAGCCATAAGAATTGGAGCCTTGCTTGGCACCCCATTTCCAATAACTCCCCGCTTTAATGGAATCATACATAAATCACAGGCGCTGTAAACATCAGGTACCAACTCCACAGGCTGTAACGGATAAAATATAATGTTATTTAATTCTAATTTCTTGGCTTCTTCTACAAACTTCTGTTTGACAGGTCCGTCACCAATAATTTGTATATTGATATTCTTTTCTTTTTGAATCCTTTTAGCTACTTCAATGACCGTCCTGTAATTGAACACATAGCCAATACTCCCGGCAAATTGTACATAAAACCGATCCTCAGGTATATTATATTTCTTTATGAATCTGTTTTTATCCCTAGGTATCTCCCGAGCTGTATTGACGTCAAACCATGCCGGTACCACATAAACCTTATTAGCTGGGGCTCCTTGTTCAACAACCTTTTCCTTCATGTCCTTCGATAAAACAGTAATGGCATCAGCTAATGTGTAACTCGGTTTCTGTAAAAACTGCAAAATTTTATAAATTAACTTGCTTTTTATCACTCCTATATCATAGGCGTGTCCAGGAAAAACATCATAAATAGAATATACAATCGGGCATCTCTGAAATAATTTTAATAATATTAAATGATAGGTTATCGTAGGATTGGATTGCAAATAAATAACATCCTGATCTTTCACCTTTATCCAATGCTTCATTGCTGTAAAAGCATAATGCACATCGTTACGATACCGCTTTACGAAATGAGATTTATCAACTACCTTTCGAGGGATTGTATCGCAGCTAAATTTTACATATTGGGTTAGAGATTCTGGAACATCTGGATTTATTCCCTTACGGTGACTCTGAACCAAATGTACAGAATGTCCCGATTTAAGAAAATCTCCTATCATTGTTTCTGCCATTTGGTTATTTGGATTTGGTGTATCAAAACCTTCTGCTGTTATGTACAGAATATTCATTTTTTCCCTTTCATAAGTAAATAGTCTCTAACTTCCTGACGCAAACCCGATTCAAAAACCAATGGATCATAACCAAAATCATGTGTCGCTTCTTCATGTGAATATGCACGGTTTTCACATAATCGCTGCACTTTTTCACGCATATCTATCTTTCCCAAACTAATAAAGAATAAAATGTTCGCACCAAGATAAGCTATCAGGAAAGGAACACTTATATAAATTCCCTTTACCCCTAACTCATCAGCAATAATACGAAAAATATCAATCAGTAATACAACATCTCTTCCTGAAAGAGTATAACTTTTCCCTGCCGTATCATCTAAATGCTCTAAAACCTGCATGTATGCCCGACCCAAATCTGTCGCATGCACTGGTTGTAAACTATATTCAGCACGGTTTACTATCGGCATTGGATTTAATCTATCAACCATTTTAATAAAAACACTAATATTATGATCCTTCAAACTACCGTATATCATCGTAGGGCGTAATATCGTTATCTCAATACCCCCCGCAACCTTTCTATGTCATTTTCGACTCTTCGATACTCTTCTCCTGCTGCCTTATATTTTGAATATATTCCCGTTGTATGCACCAAAATAATTCGCCTGACATGATTTGATACGGCCGCCTTTACTAACGCTAATGAGTAATGAATTCCTGCAATATGAAATAATATATCTATGCCTTTTGTTGCCATCTTCAGATATTCGTCATCATTCAAGTCTCCAACTATAAATGTTATATCTGGCAAAATATTTTGTATTGTTTGAACATTAGAACTGGGACGGACGCAACTGAATATCTTATACTGTTTTAATATATCAGAACGCGATAATTCCTTAGCAAATACCAATCCAGATTTTCCAGTTAGACCGGTTATCAACAAATTCTTCATAATAACCCCGCATTTTTATACTTTTACATTATATTTTGGGGCTAGTCGTTTTCGATACATCTCCCCAGTGCCACCTTCCACTACACCATCATGCTTAACCACTGCCAGGATCGTTCGCAAAAAGCACACACAGTCCATCCGAAACCCTATATGCTGCACATACTGTCCATCCAGTCTGGCTTTCACCGGAATCTCAAGCTCGTCCCTTCCGTTCACTTGTGCCCAGCCGGTCAGCCCCGGGATCACGTCATTGGCGCCATACTTGTCCCGCTCCGCCACCAGATCATCCTGATTCCAGAGAGCAGGCCGCGGACCTATGATACTCATATCACCCTTCAAGATGTTGATGATCTGCGGCAGTTCGTCCAGGGAAGTTTTCCGCAGGAAATGCCCCACCCTGGTTATGTACTGATCAGGATTTGCCAGCATATGGGTCGGCATATCCTTCGGTGTATCTGTCCGCATGGTGCGGAACTTCAGAATATTGAAATAAGACTTATGGAGTCCGACCCGCTTCTGCTTAAACAGGACAGGGCCAGGGGAATCCAGCTTTATTGCCAGACCGATTCCCAGGAGAAACGGCCCCAACAGAACCAGGCCTACTCCCGACAAAATAATATCCAATAATCGTTTAATCTTCCGGTACATATGCTTCCGCTCCAATATATTTTAAGTCAGTAAAATAACCAATATAAAAGGGAACCTTCTTTCTTAAGCTGACTTCCCCTCTAAGACTGCTCCTCCAAAGACTATTCGCCTCTATCGCTGTAACTATGGCGCATCACGTCTGCGGCCGATACGTCGGTACCAACTCCTTCACCATATCCCTGATCTTCCCATTCTCGTCATGGTTCGCGACTTCATAAAGCTCATCCAACCGCTCCCGTAGCCATTCCATGTCGAACTCGATTGGCTTCCCGATATGGATCAGTTGGTTGGGCGTATCCTGAAGCCCCTCCTCACCCATCAGCAGCTCCTCATACAGCTTTTCCCCAGGTCTCAATCCTGTGAACTCAATCGGGATATCCGTATACGGCTCATACCCTGAAAGCCTTATCAGGTTCTCCGCAAGATCCAATATCTTCACTGGCTTTCCCATATCCAGCACGAAGATCTCCCCGCCCTTCGCATACGCCCCGGCTTGCAGAACCAAAGAAACCGCCTCCGGAATCGTCATAAAGTACCGGATGATATCCGGGTGCGTCACCGTCACCGGCCCTCCCGCCTCGATCTGCTTCTTGAACAGCGGGATCACCGAACCGTTGCTCCCCAGGACGTTTCCAAACCGCACCGCCACGAAATCCGTCTCCGACCTCGCATCCATCATCTGGATCACCATCTCGCAAAGCCGCTTGCTGGCACCCATAATGTTTGTCGGGTTCACCGCTTTATCGGTCGATATCAGCACGAACCTCTTCGCCCCATACTTATCCGCCGCCTTCGCGGTCTTATATGTCCCAAAGACGTTATTCTTGATTGCCTCGCACGGGCTGTCCTCCATCAGCGGCACATGCTTGTGCGCCGCCGCGTGATACACAATGTCCGGCCGGTAGGTAGAAAAAACGCTCTCCATCCGGTGCGTGTTCCTCACCGACCCGATCAGTACCACCAGATCCAGCTCCGGGTGACTCTTCTTCAGTTCCTGCTGAATATCGTAAGCATTGTTTTCGTATACATCAAAGATGATTAGCCGCTTCGGGCTATGCCCCGCGATCTGCCTGCACAACTCACTCCCGATGGAACCCCCGCCCCCGGTCACCAGGATCGTCTTCCCGCTGACATAGCCGATGATCTCATCCAGGTTTACACGGATCGGCTCCCGGCCGAGCAGGTCCTCGATCTGCACCTCACGGAGCTTCGAGACGCTCACCTCATCATTTAACAGCTGATAGATGCCGGGCAGGATCTTTACCGCGCAATCCGTTTTCCGGCAGATTTCGATAATCTCTTTCCGGGACTGGGCCGGCGCAGCCGGCATGGCGATATAGATCTCATCCACCCGGTACTTCTCCGCCAGCTTCGGGATATCATTTCGGTTTCCTTCGATGGGAACGCCGTTTAAGATCTTTCCGATCTTATTTTTATCATCGTCCACGAAGCAGACAACCGTGTCATTTACATAAGCGCTGGTATGTATTTCCTTCAGGATCACGCTGCCGGAAGTACCGGCGCCGACGATCATGATCCTCTTCCCGTTCCTTCCGCGCCTCCCCTGGCTGAACAGCGATAACCAGATCCGATAGGAGAGGCGCACCGCGAGCGCCATCCCGCAGAGTGTCACAAAGGAAATCAGGTAATAACTTCTGGGCACCCGGAACTGCAGGATCATCATCCCGCCAGTCTGCAGAAGGGCCGCGATGCCGCAGGTGGCGACGATATTCAACGCCTCCCTCACCCCCGCTGCGCTCCATATAATGTCATACATCTTTCGAAACAAAAAAACTGCCAGCGTACCGGTGATGTACGTTGGCAGATACCGTATGACGACGGCCTTGTATTCTGGCGGCACCGCCGCCCAGCTCAGATCGAACCGGACGATCAGCCCCAGGAATGCAGAAAGACAGATGATCACTATATCGATAACAAGAAGTCCCGCCATCTGCACCCATTTATTTTTGGGAATATGCCGGGCTAAAAAGCCATTCTTTTGCACCATTCTCAAACCCCACATAAGCTTTCATCGCGGGCGTATCATGGTCGATACGCCCGCGATATCTCTAAAAAAGAGTAAGCTTCGCCATTTCCGCAGCCAAATAAAAATTACCTTTTTGCTCCGAAAATCGCTGCCGCGCCGACATCGCACAGATGTCCGCCCTGGCCAATGTAACCCCGTCCCGAAAGAAGTAGCCTTCAGACTCCCCTCTTCACAGTCTGGTTTTGTATGAATCTCTGTGATGATAACACTTTTCGTTTTATATTGCAAGTCCTTTTCCATTAGGAAAATCTTAATAATTTGTTTAACTTTGCCGTATTTTGTTCCTTTTTCCTTTTCAGGAATCTTCCAAATGGAATGCAAAACAAGCGGGCGGGCGGCGCGCCTTCCCCCCCAAGGCGCGCCCCCGCCCATGATCAGCGCACAACGCGTTGATTCAAAATGATTTCATCATCAGGTTTCAATAATTTTCTTTCCTTACTTCGAAGTAGCTCTGCGGATGGGCGCAGACCGGGCAGACCTCGGGGGCCTTCGTGCCGACTACGATGTGGCCGCAGTTGCGGCATTCCCACACCTGGACGCCGCTCTTCTCGAAGACCTGCTTGGTCTCCACATTGTGGAGCAGGGCGCGGTAGCGCTCTTCATGGGACTTCTCGATGGCGGCCACAGCGCGGAATTTGAAAGCCAGTTCCTTGAAACCTTCCGCCTCGGCCTCGTCAGCCATGCGGGCATACATGTCGGTCCATTCGGCGTTCTCGCCCTCAGCGGCATGAAGCAGATTCGTCGGCGTGTCGCCCAGCTCGCCCAGCTCCTTGAACCACAGCTTCGCATGCTCCTTTTCATTGTCCGCCGTCTTTAAGAAAAGCTCGGCAATCTGCTCGTAACCAGCCTTCTTCGCCACGGACGCAAAATAAGTGTATTTGTTCCTGGCCTGGGACTCGCCGGCAAATGCTTCCCACAGGTTCTTCTCTGTCTTTGTTCCCGCATACTTTGACATAACGCTTATCCTCCTTGAATATGTAGGTTGATTTCAGTAACTATTCCTAATATATATCATGCCATGGAAAATGTCAATCCATATTTCATATTTATCAAAAAATCTCTAACCAAAAATATCAACGCCTAAAATCCCTGCCCAAATTTCTCAAATCAGATCAGCCCGCACCGCGGCGCAAGGGCTCCGCTGACGCAGATCTTAAGATCTCCATCTCCCTCCGCTTTTGCGCGGATCTCCGTCAAATGGCCTTCCAGCGTCACGCTGCGGCTGATTCCATCGTCGTCATACAGTTCGTAGGCGGCTTCCTCCTTCACAAAATGCAGGAGTCGGAGATGGGAGGTGTCCACAGCGTCCACGTATTCCGCGCTGGCTGCCATCGGAACCAGGTGGTTGGCGCGGACGAATACCAGCACCTCGTCGAGAGCCGCTTTCACATAATGCTGCCCTGCGGGCAGGATCTCCGCATCCATATCGTCCGCGCTGCGCATCCGGTACAGCTTCATCTCCTCCGGCAGATACACATAGCGGCCGTCCGCATTCTGTCTATAGACAGGCGCAATCATGATGCTCTCGCCCACCATCAGCTGATCCTCTGTCTGAGCCGCCATCGCATCCTCCGGCCACACGAAGGCCAGCGGCACAAACATCATTTCCCCGCCAAGGGCCGCCTTCATGAACTCGCTGTAGAGATACGGCAGCAGCGCGTAGCGCAGACCGATGATTCGGCGGAAGCTGTCGTCCGCCCCGAACTGGTAGAATTCCTGCTCGCGTGTACCCAGAGCCGAATGATTGCGCATCAGAGGGGTAAAGATTCCCAGCTCCAGCCAGCGCAGAAGCAGATCTTCCGTGCCGTCTGCGCCAAAACCGCCCAGGTCCGCGCCGGTATACAGAAAACCGCACATATTTAAGGACGGCAGCATTTGCAGATTCAGGAGAAGATGGGACCACCAGGACTGATTATCGCCCATCCAGATACCGCCGCTGCGGTGCATGCCTACATAAGAGGAACGCGAGAAGAGAAGGATTCGCTTCTCCGGCGACAATTCCTCGAACGCCTCTCCGGCCGCGCGGGTCATATTATAGCCATAGAGGTTATGTACCCGATCATGCGGAACCATTTTTCCGCAGACATTATGGTAAAATAATTTATAATCCTCCGGCCGGTTGGCAATATTCAGCAGGATATCCTTCAGCGTGAAGAATTTCCAGATATCAACATTGTCCATCTTCGTATCCTTCAGCATCTTCGCGGCTTCCTGAAGATGCGCTTCGCTGTAAAACAGGGCCGGCTCATTCATATCATTCCAGAAGCCCTCGATGCCCGCGTCCAGAAGAACCTGATACCAATGACCGAACCATCGCCTTGCTTTCGGATTCAGCACATCCGGGAAATGAACACGCCCCGGCCAGACGCCGCCCACGAAATCGGAGCCGTCCGCATTTTTACAGAAATACCCATTCTTAACGCCCTCCTCGTAGACGGGATAACCTTCCTCGATCTTTACGCCGGCGTCGATGATGGGAACCAAATGAATATGCTCCGCCTTCATCTCCTCGACGAACGCGGGAAAATCCGGGAAGCGCTCCTCATTTACGGTGAAGTCCTTAAAGCGCTCCATATAATCGATATCCATGTAAACGCTGTCCAGCGGGACGCCCTTCTCGCGGTGTCCGCGGACAACCCTGCGTATGTCATCGGCGCACTTATAACCCCAGCGGCTCTGTCCGTACCCGAACGCCCACTTCGGCGGAATGTAGCTGCGGCCTATGATGGAACGGAACTCATGAACCAGTCCCAGAAGGGAATCACTCTCCAAAATATAGAGCGCAAATCCCCCTTCGCTTACGGTAATTGTCAGCTTCTGACGGTCCGTATAACCGCAGTCGAAAACGACCTGCTGTCCGGCGTCGATAAAGAGGGCAAAGCGGCCGTCAGCGCCGTCCACGATCAGAAAATTATGCGCACCGTAGAGAGAATTCTTTGTCTCCGTATGGTTCGGATCATCGGTACAGTTGGAAATGTAGCGCCAGCCGCGCTTATTGATTCCGCGGATATTTTCGCCAAGACCGTAGATACGGTCTTTGTCGGCCAGTCCATAAGAAAAAGCATGCATTCCTTCTGTCCCGGCTGTCAGCCGCACGTGGTCCTCCGTGAATACTCCCGGCTCTGCCGGAATCTGCGCGATGACTGCCTCCGTTTCAATCGGATCTCCAAAAACGTATTTTCGAATCATAACTATCCTCCTATGCCTCTGCAAAATTCATTCCGTTCTCGACCGCCTCATATGCGCGCAGGATTTCCCCCGCGCTCCACGCCTGCGCAAAGCATCCTCGGGAGAACGCAGGCCGTTCCCCGTCATAAATTTCCGGCAGCTGTCCGATGCATCCCTCCTGCATAGCTCCTTCCATGGCTTCCAGCTGCCTCTTTACCGTCCGCACCGCGTCCGCGGCATAGTCCCTGGTTTTCAGGTACGCCAGATAGTAGGCCCCCAAAGGGAACACCCACACGGTTCCCTGATGATAAGCCAGATCCCGTGCGCGCAGCTCTCCGCCATAAGCGCCGCAAAATTCCGCATCGTCCATGCCCAGTGTCCGCAGTCCCAGAGGCGTATACAGCTTCTCATAAACCGCGTCCACAATCCGTCTTTCCTGCTTTTTATTCAGCATGGAAAACGGCATGGAAACCGCCCAAATCTGATTGCACCGGAACTGTTCGTCCGCTTTCGTGCCGGACAATACATCCCGCAGACAGCCCTTTTCCTCTATCCAGAATTTCTCACGGAAGCTCTCCCGCACCTTTTCAGCCAGCTGCCCGCAGAGGAGCCCGAACGCCCGCCCATCCGCACTTCCGGTACATTCTGCGCCCAGCTTCTCCATTATCTTTAACGCGTTATACCAGTAAGCGTTGATCTCCACCGGCTTGCCGTGGCGCGGCGTGGGCAAATAATCGCCGATCCTGACGTCCATCCAGGTTACCTGATCATACGCCAGCCCGGCGCGGATCAGTCCGTCCGCATCCATACAGATGCCGTAATCGGTTCCATCCCGGTAAGCCTCAATGATCTGCGTCATCACAGGCCACATCTCCCGGGCAAACTCCGTCTCTCCGGTCCGTCTCACATACATATAGACGCTGTTGATAAACAGAAGGGCGGCGTCCGCCGTATTATACCGGGGCTTGGCGCTTCCTTCCGGAAACAGATTCGGCATCAGGCCCTTCCGGCAATAGGCGGCAAACGTCCTCAGAATACTCTTTGCCGTGCCATACTGTCCGGTCGTCATGCAGCAGCCCTCCAGCGCGATCATGGTGTCGCGGCCCCAGTCCTCAAAGAACGGATACCCGGCCAGAATCGTCCGTCCGCCTGTCGATTCCCGCTCCGATATAAACTGGTTGGCGCTTACAGCCAGCTGCAGCGCCGCAGGAGAATGCAGCCCGTGCCTGCGCCCCTGATATCCGCCTTCCGCCGCTTCTCTCAGGCTGCGCCGGTACTCTGCCGCCCCATTTATAACCTGCTCCGCGGAATCGGGGAATTCGCACCGCGTATGATATATCATTTCCAGCGTCACGCAGGTGTGCGCCGGAATATCTTTCTTAATCTCGCAAACAACGCAGGTTCGGCCTTCGCTCTCGCGTCCGTCACAGGCGTCGTAGGCATAATATGCGCCTTCGCAAAATTGCTGCGCAAATACTCTCACATCGCCGTCCGTCCGAAAATACAGCCGCTGACCGAGGGCCGTAATCTCATACGCCGCAGGCTCTCCGCCATTTTCCCCGCCGCGCTTCTTCACCATAAATTCCGGTTCGCCCGTCAGCGGCTTCCCCTTCGGCACAAACTGCAGATGCGGCGTCACTGTCAGGCTTGCGTCCGTATCCATACGGTTCTCCATCAGGTACTGTACCGCCGTCAGATTCTTCCCCTGCGCCATAGCCACGCGTTTTACCACTTCCACGCCGCCTGCCTGAAACGTCCACTCCGGGTAATCTTCATACACAAAACTGTTCAAATACAGATAACCGTTCTCATTACGGGCCGCATCCGCGAATTCCTGCGATGACAGATGCACGCGGCGAACCCGCTCCACAGCGGCCGGCTCCTCCGGGAAATCCCCGGCAATTTCCAGCGTCTCCTCCAGGCGGTTCACCAGATTATACCGCACGTTCGGCGCCCGCAGGCTGGCCATCAAAAACGCATGATCATTCCTTGTATTCGAATTGATCATGGACGCGCTGGAGAATCCGCCAAGGCCGTTGGTCAGCAGATATACGTTTTCCTGCCCCCGCTCCCGCGTCGCCCAATCCTGTTTTCCATATACAAATCGCATAATTCGTTCTTCCTATCTCTGTTTCTATACCCTGCCGCCCTCATCTGCCGCCACCTATCAGTGTACATGAAAACACCGCCCATTGCAACTGTTTCCGCACTCTGAAAATACTTCCCCGGAAAATACGAGCAGAGCGTCACTGGCGTTCTGCTCGCATGGAAATACTTCGCGGCAGCCAAAGGTCATTCCCTCCCCCCTGGCTGCCGCCTTTCAATATGCCGCTTCCGCGGCTGTACATTAACCCTTTACAGCTCCGGACATACCGTCTACATAGAACCTCTGCAGGAACATGAACAGGATTGCGATCGGAATCGAAATCAGCACGGCCCCGGCCGCAAAGCAGGTGTACCAGCTGTCGATGTATTCCTTCTCCAGCATTCGCCACAGGCCGATCGCCACCGTATAATAATCGGCGTTGGCACGACAAATAACTTTGGCGAAGATGAAGTCCACCCACGGTCCGATGAAGGACGTCAGCACCGTGTAAATAATCACAGGCTTGCTTAACGGAAGCGTGATCTTATAGAAAATCTGCCACCGGGTGCAGCCGTCGATCAGGGCAGCCTCGTCGATTGCACGGGGAATCGTGTCAAAAAATCCCTTGGCAATCTGGAATCCCAGACCTGCGCCGCCTGAATAGCACAGAATCAATGCCAGACGAATCAGTCCGCCCTCGGACAGACCCAGCGCCTTCAGGATGAAATACACTGCCACCATGGACATAAAGCCCGGGAACAGCCCCAATACCATGGCCATATTCATGTAAGGCTTGCGCATCTTAAATTTAATCCTGGACAGGCAGTAGGATACCGCCAGCACATAGAACGTGGACAGGATGCAGGAGCATACGGCGATGAACAGCGTATTGCCGAACATTTTCGGGAAGTTCAGGATCGTCGTATCCGTAAATAAGCGTGTATAGTTCGCTATCGTGTAGCTCTTGGGCAGGAACGTGGACACGTAGGAGCCCTTCTCCGCGCGGAAGCTGGTCAGTATAACCCACAGGATGGGGAAGACCCAAATCACGGCCAGAATTGCCAGCACGATATGGACGATTGTATTGGTTACAAAGCGTTTGCGCTTTGCCGATACCTGTCTGGTCTCTTTCATATTTAGAACGCCTCCTCATCTTTGTAAGATTTGCTGTTGCGGTAGGTCAGCAGCGCGCCGACAGCCAGGATGATGAATGTCAGGATTCCGATAACCGCGCCGATGTTATAGTACTGTTTGTCAATGGTCAGCTTATAGAGCCATGTGACCAGAAGGTCTGTCTTGCCGGCTGTGGAAGCCAGATCCGTCACCGGATCGCCGCCCGACAGCAGGTAAATGATGTTAAAGTTGTTTACATTGCCCGTAAACGTGGAGATCAGATACGGGGTTGTAATAAACAGCATATAGGGAAGCGTAATCTTCATAAAGATCTGAACGGGATTGGCGCCGTCCACCCGGGCCGCCTCATAGAGCTCGCCGGGAATATTCTGCAGCACGCCGGTCAGCTGGAGCAGCGTATACGGCACGCCCACCCAGATATTGATGACGATGACCGTCACCCTGGCCCACAGCGGGTCAGTAAAGAACGGGAGGGCTGAATCCGCGCTGATCAGGCCCAGATTGCGCAGAAGCACATTGACCGCGCCGTTTGGCTGCAGCATGGTGCGCATGATCAGCAGGGACACAAACGAAGGCACCGCGCAGGAGAGCACAAAGCAGAATCTCCAGAAGCCCTTCGCCCTGGTTCCGTCGCGGTTAATCACGATCGCCAGGATCATACCAAAAATGTAGTTGGTAAATGTGGCAAAAAACGCCCATATCAGCGTCCATCCCAAAACGGACCAGAAAGTACCGCCCAGAATACTGTTGGAATCAAACAGCGTCTTAAAATTATCAAGGCCGACCCACTCAAACAGCAGCAGGTGATTTCCGATCTTGCTGTAGCTGGTAAAGGCCATGCAGATCATGAAAATCAGCGGCAGTACCGTAAATCCAAAGATAAAGATCAGCGACGGCGTCATCAGAAGTCTCTGAACATTCTCATGAAGCAATGTGTGCAGATCTTCTTTAAATGTATTTACATGGCGGCCTTCTTTAGACAGGCACTCCACCGTATAGGCGCTCTTTACGCACTCTCTCCAGAACCATACCATGAAGAGCGTTAAGAGAATCGTCGCCACGCCATATAACAGAATCAGAATGGAATTATCGCCTTTGGTATACTCATAAATCTGCAGAGCCTCATTCCAGTATTCCTCCTGCTCCACCCAGCCCAGGGACGGAAGCATGGCCAGACAGTGGAAACCATGGGTAACCATAAACACGATATATGCGATCTCCGCCGCCAGGTAGAGAACACCCTTGACGACCTGTTTATGCACAATGTTGCCAAACCCCAGCACCAGCATGGACAGTTTGGTCTCCGGGCCGCCCTTTGTCGCGGCCGCTGAAACCGTGTATGGGGTAGGAAATTCATTTACTCTATCTTTAAAAAGTCCCATCATCGTCGCCCCTTTCCTTTATGAAATTCCGTCGCTGTTCATCGCGTCGTTCATAGCCTGCGTCTGCTCACCCGCGTTTTCATGGGTTACGGTCTTATTGCGGATACCTTTTCCCATGTTCTCTACCGGGCTCCAGCAGTTGCTCATAGCGGCAACGAAAGGCTGAAGAATCGACGTGCGGTCGAAGGTATCATTCTGCGCCGCCACCAGCATATCGCTGGCCACCTCAGGACGGGCCAAAAGCTCTGTATTGCAGGGAACCACATTTCTCAGCTCGTAATGCAGCTGCTGTGCCTCCGCGGAGCCCAGATAAATCGCCAGCTGGATCGCCGGAAGCATATAGTCGGACGTCGCATTAACGCCGATCGCCTTAGAACCGGCATAGGCCATCATCTGCTTTTCCTCGCCGTTTAATGTGAAAGCAGGCGGGGCCGCCACGCCCATATTGTCGCCCAGAATTTCATGGATGCTGGCCGCATCCCAGGAACCGGTAAAAATAGCTTTGATGCTTCCGTCACGCAGGCCGGCCATTCCGGAACCATCCGAATCTACCACGAAATTCGGATTGTCCAACAGATCGATCAGGTAATCCGTAACTGCCGTAGCCTTATCGCCGGCAAAGTCTACGCCGGCCGCCTCATCCGTTCCGTCACCGAACAGTGTACATCCATTCGCTACATAAAAGGCCGGAAGATACCAGGAATTCGTGAACGGAAACGACACGACGCCTTTTTCCAGCATAGCGTCAAGGCTTTTCACGTCCTCCTCAGAAAACACGCTCTTGTCGTAGAACATGTACCAGGTGTTCGTCGTAAACGGTACACCATACAAAAAGCCGTCCAACGTCAGGGAGTTCACGATGGTTTCGGAACTGGTGCTTTCGATCTGCTCCCTGTAGATACCGCCGAATTTGGCCGCCGCCTTGGCGTTGGTCAGCGTCGTGATGTTGTCGTTGGCATACATGAATACGTCAGCACTGGCCTCCGGATCCTGTGCCACCTGGGACGCTGCTGTCGCTTCATCCGCCACCCCGTAGATAAACTCGATATCATACTCCGGGTGCTGCGCGGCAAACGCGTCGCAGGATTTCTGCAGCCACTGCCCGCTGTCAATGGACTGGTCCTCGGAGGGAGCCCATACCATCAGGCGGACATGCTGCACGCCGCCCTGACCTGTATGGGTGGTTCCATTGCCAGAGCACCCCCCCAGACAGGCTGCCGCCAGTGTAACAGCGGCCATCAGGATTGCTGCATGTTTCTTCATAGCTCTTACCGTCCTTTCTCGCGGCTTTTGGTCTTCCCAAAAGTTTCGCTTAGTTTCTGATATGCTTATTATTACGCTTTTTGCGGCAGATTGTCAAGTGATTTTTGATAATTTTTCCAGTTTTTTTAGTTCTTTTTTCCACGCGGGCGTAATATTGCACATGTATTCTTCCCGATTTTTACGAAACAATACTAAACTTTTCTCATGTATCGTGAAACACTTGCAATTATGCGAATATTTTTGTATAATTTTCTTAAGCGTTCCCATCGACAATGCGACTAATTTTTGAACAGAACTGCGAAACCATCGGAGCGGAATCGGAAAAATCTAGAACAATTCCAGTGAATCAGGAGATAAACATGCCTACAATTATTGATATTGCCGACAAATTAGGGATTTCCAAAGGGACGGTCTCAAAAGCGCTGAATAACGCTGACGACGTGAGCGAAACTCTGCGAAAACGGGTTTTGGAGACTGCCGTGGAAATTGGATATGAGAGAAACCGTGCCCGCAAAGGTACCGCGGACAAGCTCTGTATGATTGTAGAAAATTTTAATTACAACGACCCGGCCGCTTTCGGCTACGGTATCGTCATGGGATTCAAAAAGCTGGCAATTCCGGCCGGCTGGGACGTCGACGTGGTCAACGTCACGCCGGAACAGCAGGAGGCTATGTCCTACGACACCTTTATGCTGTCCCATGAGTACAAGGGCGCCTTCGCCATGGGACTTACGCTGAGGGATCCCTGGATGAAAAAAGACCTCAAGACAACGCGGACGCCAACTGTCCTCTATGATAACTACATCCTTGATAACCCGCGGGTCAGCTACATAGGGGTCAACAATGATGAAGGCTTTTATATGGCCGTCAAACATCTAAAGGAATTAGGCCATACGAAAATCGGATACCTGGGAGGCGGAGAAGGCTCCTATGTGACGCAGGCCCGCCACGATGCATTCCTCCGCGCCATGAAAAACCACGGACTGGAGATAAAGAAAAACTGCATCGGCCGTTCCTACTTCATCTCCGAGTGCACCAACAAATTTCTGCCCGCCCAGCTGCACAGCCAGGTCACGGCTATTATCTGCGGCTACGATCTGATGGCACAGGCAGTGCTGACCCAATGTATGGACTTAGGCTACCGTGTGCCGGAAGACCTGAGCATCATTGGCTTCGACGACGCGCCTTTCGCAGCCTACACCAACCCGCCCCTGACCACAATCCGCCAGAATCAGGAGGCGCTGGGCAACTGCGGCTTCTACGCGCTGAACAGCCTGATTAACCAGACATATATCGGGACTCTTCTGCTTCGGGCCGAACTGATTACCCGCAGCAGCACTGGCAAGGCACGTCAGGGAAACCTGGCCGCACCGCGAAAACTTCCGATATAGACAAAAAGCAGACCGCCGTCTCTTCTCCTGCGGTCTGCCTCTCAGGCAACGCCTCCAAATACCAGCTCCAAAAGCATCTTATATTCTTCATAGAACGGGTATTCTTTAAAATCCGCGAAACTCTCAAACACGCTCCGATAGTACCAGGCGTGCATAGCCTTCTCTTTCTGACGGAATTTCTGCCAAATCACATCGCCCATAGCCAGATAATCCTCGGCGGTACTGCGCAGATTGCTCAGCTTGTCCGCGAAAGTAATCAGCTTCTCTTCCCTGGACGCTGTGCGCAGCCGGTTGATCGTCGCCTGTTTGCGCTCTATCCACGTCTTCGATTTGTCTTCGCTTTCCGCCAAGACCAGATCCGCCACCTTTTGGCCAAATTCACACTGCAGCTGCGCATAGGTAATCCCGGCATCCTCGATCACATCATGCAGGTACGCCGCCGCAATTTCTTCCGGTTCGCCGCCCATAACTGCCACAATCGCGGCCACCTCCTTGGGATGAACGATGTAAGGCATACTGCTCCCTTTGCGAAGGGCGCCTTCATGGGCTTTCGCGGCAAATTCCGCGGCTCTTTGAACCATGGTTGTCCTCTCTTTCCGTGTGGGGGGATATTTACCGAAGACATTGTAACATAAAGTTGATATTTTTAGAAGTAGAACTTGTAAGAATTCTGATTTTCTGGTATGCTAGGAGTACAGCTTTCCGGACAGCATCCAAAGCTGTCCTTCTGCCGGCGCTAAAACCGGCATTGCTTCAAATGCATCACTGATTATTTTGGAGGTAACCCATGCAGCAGCAGCCATATCGCCGTACCCCGGCCAAAAAGAGGCACAGTATCCTGAGACTTGAGTGGGTCCGGCTTTTGTTATTTTATATTCTTCCCTTTGTCGTTATCAACCTGCTGATCTTCTTTCTCGTAACGACGAAACCAAGCTACGAAGTAAAAATCGCCAACACAAACGATTACCGAACCACCGACGTCACGTTCACAATCACGTCCTTTATGCCTCTGCGGAGCGTCACCATCACTCTGGACGGAGAACCTCTGGATCTGACGCAGATCGGCCGGCGCAGCTACCGCTCCACCGTCACACGCAACGGCGTTCTGGAGATTCATATGGAAAATTTCAACCATATGGCAATTACCGGCTATGAAGTGATCGACGTCCTGGACAATGAACTCCCCGACGTAACCTCCTACACGCTGACAGAGCACGAGCTGACCCTTTGGCTGAGCGATACCCAGTCTGGCATCGATTACGAAGGGTTGTCGGCCGTTACCGGCGACGGCCGGGTCGTTCAGCCGCTCTCTGTCGATAAGAACGCCGGCACCGCGGTTTTTGAAATTGACACCACCGGCTTAACCGTCACTGTGAAGGATCTGTCGGGGAATGAATATCAGCCCGTCTTTTCCCTCACCGAGGTTATCCAGGAAGCGGACAATACCGCGACACATCCGGCCGGTCAGTAAAACGGCGGCGGCACATCCGGTCAATCGGCAAAACGGCAGTAACTTATCTGGCCGCAGCACATCCAGCCAATTAATTTTAAAATACGAGGAAAGCGTCACTGGCGCTTTCTTCGCATGGAAATTAGAAAACCGGCGCCCTTTGCAAAGCAAACTGCATGGGACGCCGGGTTCTGTTTTTCTGCTAAGCTCTTTCGCTCCTGATCGGCCTTTTCTCTCTGTTTGGCTCTTTTCTGCGCTGTTCGAGCTCTTTTCTGCGCTGTTCGGCTCACTTCTGCGCTGTTCGGCGAAAGCGCCGGCTATCCTCTCGCATAAAGCTGGTTCATCTCACGGCACTTTTTGATAATCTCCGGCGTAAACTCGCCCTTTTTCATGCGCCACTCCCAGTTGCCGCCCAAGGTGGACGGCGTATTGATTCTGGCCTCCCAGCCCAGCCCCAGATAATCCTGAAGCGGAATCACCGCCAGTTTCGCAACGCTGGAAACGGCAGCGCGGATGAAATCCCAGTGAATGTTCTCCCACGAAGGGTTCTGGATTCCCATATAGCGGGCCGTAAAATCCCTGTCCGCCTGAGAAATCGTCTCATACCAGCTTTTAACCGTATCATTATCGTGCGTCCCTGTGTAAACCACGCAGTTCGGCGAATAGAAACAGGGCAGGTAATTGCTCCTCTCGTTAGCACTGAAAGCAAACTGAAGCACTTTCATACCCGGGAATCCGGTCTTCTCCACCATCTGGAGTACCTCCGGAGTCAGAAATCCCAGATCCTCGGCAATGATATTCAGCTCTCCCAGTTCGTCCTTCATCTTTTTAAAGAGGGCGTAACCCGGGCCGTTTTCCCATTTCCCATGGATCGCGCTGTCCGCATCTGCCGGAACAGAGTAATATTTCTCAAATCCGCGGAAATGATCCACGCGCACCACATCATACAAATCGAAACAATATCTCATGCGGCGCAGCCACCAGGCATAACCGGTCTTCTTATGATAGCTCCAACGGTACAGCGGATTCCCCCACAACTGTCCCGTATCCGAAAAGGCATCCGGCGGTACTCCGGCCACAGCCTCCGGCCGGCATCTCTCATCAAACTGAAACAGTTCCGGATGCGCCCAGCTGTCGGCGCTGTCAAACGCCACGTAGATCGGGATATCCCCGATAATACGAATTCCCCTTTGATGAGCGTATTCCTTCAATGCATGCCACTGTTTCACAAACATCATCTGCTGGAATTCATAAAAACGAATCTCATCCGCCAGTTCCCTCCGATAACGAGCCACAGCCTCCGGTTGACGCAGCTTGATATCCTCATCCCATTCGCTCCAGCTCTTCTCGCCAAAGGAACGCTTCACAGCAGCATAAAAACAGTAATCCAGCGTTTCTTCGTAAAGTCCCTCTGTCAGCTCCTGATCCAGATCCTTGCCCTGCGCCTCCATACGCGCTTTCCAGCGCTCATAGGCCTTCCGCAGAACCACAAAACGGTTTCTGTAGATCGCCTCATAATTGATATAGCGCTCATCGTCTCCAAAATCCGCCTGCTCACATTCGCTCAAAGTCAGAAGTCCATCCGCAGTCAGCGTTTCCAAATCGATAAAATATGGATTTCCGGCAAAGGCAGAGAACGCCTGATACGGCGAATCCCCGTATCCGGTCGGTCCCAGCGGAAGAATCTGCCAGTAATTCTGACCCGCCGCCTTCAAATCGTCAATAAATTCATATGCCTCTTTCGAAAATGCTCCAATGCCGTACTTCGACGGCAGACTGGCAACAGGCAGCAGTATTCCGCACTCTCTCATGCACAGCCCTCCCTTTCTCTGCTCCTCTCACATAGTCAGCCCCGTTGGCCACGGTTCTATACCCGTTCTGTCCTCCTTGACCCCAGGTTCACGTACATCATAGCAGAAAAAGAATATTTGTGCAATCAGACTTTTTTCCTGTCTTCATCGATTTCGCGCCGCCTTCTCTTTCCCAGCAGCCACAGAAACAGCGGTGTCAGAAGAATCCCCAGGCCAACGACTACCGTAGTTACGTTTCGTACTATCCGAAGCCAGGCCGGAAGCTCTGCCGGCTCTTCGACAATCATCGCTGCGGTCTCTAAAGCTGCCGCGGGAACCGGAGGAGCCGTCATCTCCACAGTAGGTTCCGCTTCTGTCATCTCCGGTTCCGTCTCCTCAGGCATCACGTAGACGGTTTCATAGGCCATTCCCGGCTGTTGCGGGATCAGCGCACGTCCTCCGTAAACAGCCTCTACGTCTGTCACATATTTCCGGCCGACCGCGGTGGCCTGACGATAAGTCAGGCCGTCCTCGCCGGTCTGCGGCATGCCGCTCCATTCCGCGGAATCGATCTGATAATATGCCGGATCAACTCCGATCAATTCCAAAAGCGCCGTCTCCCGTCCTGCAAAAGGATGTTCCTCAACCACAGGAACCGTCTCGCCTCCGAGTACAAAGCTGCCTGCATCATAACCCCATACAGTAACCGGAAAAGAGAAGTCATCCTGCCATCTGCCGTTTGACTGCACCGTATTTTCTAACGGCAGCCAGGCGGACGCGCTCCGCCCCGTCTCCTCATCCTGCAGCTGAACCTCCGCCTGCCCCGGAATTTCCACCGCCTGCTCGACTCCCTCATAAAGTATTGTTTCCTGCGCATATTTAACGATCTCCGGAAGTGTGACCGTAACAATCTGGTAAGATTTCATCTGGTATTTCTGATCACCCCACAGATACGTCTCAGCCGGGACTGCGTCTTCCCGCGCCGGATCCTCGAAATTCAGGAACGCTTTTGACCGGACGGTAATCTCCCCTTCTTCGGTTTCTATAGCATTTTCTTCCGCATACGCGGTCGTCACCGCCGCGGACCAGACGCCAAGGCAGACGGCCGCTGTCAGGACTCCCGCTATATATGTCTTCCATTGCCCCTTTCGATGCATATCTTTCTTTTTACAATCGGTTATGCGCATCCTGCTCATCCGCATCCCTCCTTTTCTTCCGCGCTTCCACCGTCCTGCTTCGCAAAGTCTCTGACGGCACACGACTGACACTTTTTTCTCTGTCTTTTTCCACGGGCATCTTCTGCCATCAGAAATCCCAGACCTATGCATACCGCCGCCGAAAGTCCCAAAAGGAACAGAGCCGCTCTCACAAAACTCCACCTGATATCTCCGGTGGCAGGCGCCTGATAATAACGAAGACCGCCCAGCGGAACGCCGTCCATTCCAATCAGATACGTCTGATATTCTGCCTGCACTGTACCCGGCTCTATATTCTTAGGCTTTTCAGGCACATAATAAGGCTGGCCCGGCCGCGTCGGCCGTATCGGAATTTCCTCGTCTTTCATGACGACTGTATCGATACTTCCGTCCAAAGAAACGGTAAACTCTATATCCGCCGCATAGGCATATCCGGCCGGGGCCGCTTCTTCGTGAAGCGTATAGGTCTGTCCCGCAGTCAGTTTTCCTTCCATCTCATGCGCATGTTTTCCGGAAGTCCACTCTTCGATCACAGTACCGTCCTGATCCAGCACCTGCAGGCGCGCGCCCTCCAATTCCTCCTCTCCGGTAATATCCGTCTTCGTCACTGACACATGTGTTACCGCGTCTTCCATCGTTACCCGATCTACGGTGCCATCTTCCGCCACCGAAAAAAGAATTTCCGAAGCCCAGGCATATCCGGCCGGCGGCAGCACCTCCTGCAGCCGGTAGGTCTGTCCCGGTTCCAGCTGCGCTTCTACCATATGGGCTGTCTCTCCGGAAATCCAGGCCTCCACCACCTGTCCGTTTTCATCCACGATCTGCAGACTGGCTCCCGGAATCTCCTCCTGACCCGTAATATCCGTCTTGCTGACCAATACCTGACGTGCCGCGTCGTAACCGACAATCGCGCAGATCGTTCCATCATCTCCGATTTCAAAGGCCATACGGCCGCTTTCCACCAGACTGCCGTCACTGTAACTGGTTGTTTCTGTCAGAATATACTGCCTTCGGTTAGCAAACAATTCTTCTTCCGATGCGGCGTTCCCCACCTGCAGCTCCGGCATATCCTCTGTCGGATCATAGGAAGCCACCTCAGAACCGTCGATCCGGCTCAGTCTCACATGAACCCGCTCCGGTCGCCGGTCGCTTACCCAGCAGATCCCCTGTTCGCCTTCGGTGTTTTCTTCTGCCTGTTCCCGCGTTTCCAGGCGGGCCCGCTTTGTAAGACGGTCTGTAATCTCCGCGGAGCCGTCGCTGTAAAATGTCCGTTCTGTCCAGGTATAACTCTCTCCGTTTTGAATACCATCTGCGGCGGTCAGCCCATGGCCGCCGCCAGAGGCAGTCCACGACGCTACATGGTTCCCGCCGCCGTCCGTGACCTCTATCTCTGTGCGCACGGCATAGCGGTTCCTCAGTGCAGCGGTATAAAGGTCATGAATCGTTATCGACGACATCCCGTTGCTGATAAAACAAATTCTCCTTCCGTCTTCCGACAGGGTGAATGCGACCGGCTCCATAAGGCGGTAACCCTGCGGCGCTTTCGTCTCCAGCAACAGATAAGTAAAGCCTGCGGTTAAGCCTTCGAGCACATGATTGGGAGTTTCCGCGGAGGTAATCCACCGATCCAACGAGTTTTCCGCATCATACAGATACTTTCCTGACGCGTCTGTTCCTTTTACCTGACAGACCATAAGCTCCGCGCCGCCTACCCAAACGTCGTTAAAATCTTTTTTCTCCAGAACCACCCGGGTCTTCTGGTTGGCAACCGACTGTTCCCAGCGTGCGCTTTCGCCCCACGCATAAGACACCCCGTCTCTGTCCGGATCGAATTCAAATGAGAAAATCTGCGGATTCACCGCATAGCCTGCCGGCGGCACAAGCTCCCGCAGCCGATAACAATAAGGAAGAATACTGCCGTCTCCCTGTACCTCGCCAACTGGCAGACCGCGAAGCACGGCCGTTCCCTCGGAATCGCTGAAACATCTCGTAAATACAGGCGCGCTGAAATCCGGCTGTCTGTATGCAGACACCTCAAATACCGCTCCTGACAGCGGCTGCCCTTCCGTGTCTGTTTTATAAACCGTCACTTCGCCCTCGGCCGGCGCATCTGAGACACGCAGAATCCGAATCTGATCTTCCATATGATAATCGATTCTCATCGGCTGAAATGTTGTATAATAATCCGGACATTCCAGTTCCACCAACCAATACACGCCCTCCGGCAGCCGCTTCAGCGTGTGCGGTTTCTTATCGCCCGCTGCATATCCCCGGGGAATCTTCCCGTTAACCTGATCCTCCTGTGTATAAACCCCGTCCTGACCGCTGATCCACATCGCGGCCAGATAGGCGTCCTCCTGTACCAATTCTCCCGCTTCGTCCGCACGGTAAAGCGCCAGTTTCGCGCCTGCCAGTTCCTTTCCTTCTAAAGATTCCGCCGTCTTGGAAATGACAAGTCTGCCTTCTTCATTCTCCACCCGGTAACGCAGGATATCTCCGGTATCCTGCGCCGTAACCAGAACCGGCGCCGACGCTGCATATCCGGCCGGGGCTTCTGTTTCCACCAATACATAGGCACGCCCAACCGGCAGATAATCCAACCTCCGCATACCATCGACAGTCAGATAGGATAACGCCCGCTCGTTTATCTCCGTCAATGCATGGCAGTCAAAACGGTACTCAAAAAGAAAATCTCTGCCCTGCAGACTGGTCTTCTGACCATAGACAACCGTCCGGATTTCCTTCCCATCTTCTGTCTGGAAAATGATCTCTGCCGACGTCGGAAAATCGCTGGAGCCGCCGCCAGCTGCGGCAGCGTCGATCTGCGTATGGGAAACATACGACGCCGTAAAGCTCCTTCCTCCATACTCCCAGGATACCGCCCGTACTTTCGTACCATAGCGCCTGTACTGTTCCTCAAAAGCCTCCATAAACCCGGCATATTTCTCCCCATCATCAGTCACAAAATGTTCCATCGGTCTTGAAGAATCATAAACCGGATTTCCATCATCGTCATAGACGACTTGATTTTGGCTGTCAACCATTGCTTCATAAATGGTAAATCCTGCGCCGTTTACCAGATGGCTGCTGCCGGCTTCCGCCGCATATTTTTCAATCTCGATTTTCGTATGGTCATTGTAAAGCGTATACTGCTGAACCTGCTGTGTCTGCTTTATCGAAATCTCCTTCGCAGGCGCAGAAACAAAACCCTCCGGCACATCGATTTCCTCCAGCAGATACTCCCCCGCGGGTATCCCTTCCAAATAAAGCGGAGTATCCGTCGTCGTCCATTCCGCAGTCAATTCCTTAACGGCCCCCGCACGGCTGTCCGTAGACAGGTAGCAAAGCGGCGTACCGCTCTTTTTCCGCAGATAAGTACCTGCCGGATGTGTTTTCAGATCCGAAGTATATACCCGCTCTGCCTCAAAAAGCGCCAGACGAACCCCAGCCATCTGCCTCTGCCCGTAGGAACTCTTCCCTTCCGTAACGGTTCCTAACCGAAGCGGCTCGCCATAAATATCCGTCTGCCCCATGTTCAGCACAGGAACGGAATATTCCTCTGTTCCATCTACCTTGCTTATGAGAAGCTTTGTCGTGACATCTGTCAAACCAACTTTCTGGACCAGCGATGTCTCCTCCACGGCAACTCCTATCGGCAGCCCTTTCAGGTAGCCTTCAGGCGCGGCAAGTTCCTCCATGATATAGATTCCAACCGGCACGCGGCGCAGCAGATCCGCTTGCCCGGCAGTCAGCTTGTTGGAAAACGGATCGTCCGGCGCGGCCTCTCCTGTAACCCAGGTATTCTCCAAAATATAGCCTTCTCCTTGCCTGTGCCATACCGGTTCTTCCCCTATTTCATAGGAGGCCTTGTCATAAGCATCCGTCAGATCGGATTCCTTTGTCCGAACAGCGCGGCCGCTTCGGTCATAAAGTTCCGTCTCCGTCTCATAGGTCTCATCACTGCGCCGATAATAAACTGCCATTCCGTGCTCATCATAAACAGGTTCCATCGTTTTTTCAAAATCCCCGGAATTCTCCTGCAGAAGCGCTTCTCCATTCATATTCTGTCCGAAACGGTTCTGTACCAACGATTTCATCGCATGGCTCTGCTCCCCTTCGTCCGATCTCCAGGTTCCGGTCAGATAAGTCTCTTCTTCTTTATCGCCAAACGTGGCAATCCGCGAGGTAGAAATTTTATCCCTCGCCATGACATGACCGGCTTCATCGTATGCGATCTTCACCGGCCAGACAAACACCCGCACCGCCGCGCCGTCTTCTTCTCCCGTCACAGCATAGGCCATGCCGGTATACGGATCAACCAGACTATCTCTGTTTCCATCTGTGTCCAGATGATAGACTTTCACGCCCTCGCTCATCTGAGCCGAACCGTCCGGCAGCCGGATCGGTCTGGCAAACGCGCCTTCCAACACCTTATCGGCCGCAGAGTAGGATATTTTTGTAAAATCTCCTCCCTCCAGCTCCAGAACGGCCTTTCCTCCCTGGAACGCAAAGATACTGTACCCGCCGTCAGTCCGGTCAATATGCTGTTTATCTTCCTCCATCTGCTCCAGTTCCAACTTTTCATGATTGCGGCCGTATGCGAAGGTTCTCTTTTTTCCTTCAATAATCTCCGTCCGGAATAATTCAAGGCCTCCCAGATCATAGAAAAGAATGTCCGTATCCGGCCGCTGCACCGTCTCAGCGCTCCAGACGCTGCTGCCGTTTTCCTGCACCTGCATAAACTCGGTACGCGTTCCGGCAAATTCTTTCTCCACATACATCCGTGTCACGTTGCCGGCGCCGCTGCGCTCCACGTTAAGACCACCATACGCCGCGTCCTGGCTGTCTCCGGACGGATGCAGCTCGATTCCTTCATAAAGCGTCATCAGCGCGCCGGCTACATAGGAATTTGCATCATCTGCTGTCTCCAGAGGCCGCGTGACATAGCCGTAACCGGCAAACAGACTCCCATGATACACGATCTCTACATCTTCTCCGGCCTCCTTTAGCGCCGCGAGATATTCCAGCGTTCCCTTCTTCCATGCGTAACCCATGTAGGTTCCATTCTGATAGGCGTATTCATAATTCGGATTGCCTCCGATCTCCGCCAGAGTGCCATCGACACGCCCGCTGATTTGAAAAGTAACCGTCGTCCGTTCCTCTCCGGCCGCTTCCTTTTTCTTCTCTACGACAAGACGCGTCGGGGTATCCTCCACATAAATTCTGGCCATATCCTGATATTTCCGCGCAGCGCTGTCTTCCAAAGCTGTCTGCGGCAAAGAATCGTAAACTGTCGCCGTCACCCGGTTATCCTTCTCGCCTCTCTGGTAATAAGTTACCCGATCGCTGTAGATTTCCACGGCAATGGGCTTGCTGCGCACATAACCTGACGGGGCCTTCCGCTCTGCCAGGACATAGACGCCTGCCGGAAGCGGCTGAGGGGTTTCCAGATAGCCTGTATTCTGCCTGCCAAATTCGCTGTCATTTCCTGAATCTGCTTCTGCCGCTTCCATTATGCCGTCCCTGGCTGTGGTAAACGATCGAAAATTGCCGGTTTGGATACCATAGAGATCTGTCTGAAATACCTGGTCTTCCTCGCAGCAGACCGGCGTTCCCGCACGAACCGTACCCGTATAAACGCCCTCGCCCATCGGAAGAATCCGTTCTGCCCCCATCGCTTCGAGGAACTCACGGCTGCCTGTCACAGGGGTATCCTCTTCGTAAAAGAGAATAGCCCCGTCGCCGTCAGCCGATTCATCCCGGCTTGCCCGGTAAATATTGAAAATGGCATCGTCGTGAAGAAGATTTTCGTGCGTGTCAGAATCCAGCTTTTCAATTCGCAGTCTGGCTCCATAAGGCGTATTATGAAACCGCACACGGGCAAAGCTTCCGTCTCCGCTGATACTGCCTCTCAGTTTGCCCTCCGAAACACCGGGATATCCGTCCGAAAGAAGCGAAGACCTTCCTGCCGCGTCTCCATTTTCCAAACTCCACGGAACAAGCGCCGCGCTGTACAGCCCGTCGTAAGCCGTCTGCATACCGATCATCACCGCGATCCGATCCCGATACTGCGGCAGCTGCGCTCCGCCTTCCGGCTCCCCTGATGAAAAACAGACGTCGTCCGCCAGACCTGCCGCCTCTGACACCGAACTATAACGATAAACCTGGGCAGTTTTATCTTTTCCGTCCATATTCCCAGACAGATAGTAAGTCACTGGAGCCGCCGTGCGGTCATCCTGATCATTATAGTAATTCATATATGGCTTCCATGCGTCCTGCGTCAGGGCAAAGTGCGCATCGCCTTCGGCCTCAGCGGTGCCATTCTCGATCTGGTCAAGCTCCAGTCCGTAAGGCAATAATTCAAAGTCGCCGCTGTCACTGTGCGCCGTTTCTATGCGGTTCTCTTCCCCAAAGCGAATTTTATACCGCTCTGTCATTTCCTCCATCGTCATCCTGCTGTCATAAAGATATGCTTCGCTGAGTGAATCCGCCGCTTCCCCGAAATCTCCGGCGTTCTCCGCATACAGATAGACGGACGGCACTGTAACCTCTCTCGCCCCGTCAATCTGATAATACCGGTTCTGATAATCCAGAAGCGAGACATAATGCGGCTGCTGTTCCGCTATGACGTAGGTTCCATACGGCAGGTTTGCCGAAATCCCGAAATAATACGCGTCCGCCTCTTCATTCGCGGCAAGCGTCGTTTTGTCCCTGTCAGAACCGCCGTCTGGCGCGGTATCCCAGGAAACCGCATAGATTTCATCAAGATCATATAGAAAAAACGGCTTCAGATAATTATCCGCTTTCTGAATCGCGCGCCGCAGCGCCTCATCATAGAATTGATCGCTGTAAGATGCTGCTGTCTGGAGCGCGGTCTCCTCCTTTTTCAGCATCTCCACCTCGCCGTCCAAATACCAGTCAATCGCAAACTGCCGCACCAAATCCGACGCTTTTACATTCTCCTCGGCGGCTTCGCTCCGGTTCACCGCATTCCCAAGCGGCCGATGCGACGTATGTTCCGGAGACGCATCATCCCAGCGGTCCCAATTGGCAACCGTGACGGCGTCAAAAAACTTGCTGTAGTTGAATGCTTTGACGATACGTACCCCATCCTCCGTCTTTACCTCCTGCTCTATGGTCTCCAGAACCGCCGTATAGCCGCTGTTTGGTTCCGCAGCCCCTTCCTCATAAAGCCTCTTATTCGCGATCACCGCATCTGCCGGCTGTCTCGCCAGTATATCCGAATTCATAGGAACCTTCGTAAAGATATCAGGCACCAGCCCCGGATATACCTTCAAATACGCATGAATATCCACCGGATTCCCCCTGCGGTCCAGCCACACTACAGTTCCGTCGTCCTTCCGGAAAAGCCGCTGCAGATTGCTTTTCAGATATGCCTTGAACCGGAAATTATCCAGCTTTTGTGTCTTTTCTCCGTCCGTATAGATATCCTTGATTACCTTTATGGCCTGTTTAATCCCCTTCTCCTGTACAGCGGCTGGCGCAATCCGCGTTCCAAAGCCAGGCGTTCCGCACCCATCCTGCGCAGGGGAAATCTGCCCCGGATAAGTCAGACCGACCAGGCAGCAGCCCGTCAGATTCCTGCTGCCAGGCGCCGCATAGGCGCTCACGCCGACGCCGGCCTCATTCACCAGATAATCGCTATAGAACATCTCCTTTCCGTTCCATATAATACTTTTCTCCTTCGTCACAGCCCGAAAGGTTTCCGTCGCCGCTTGCTCTGACGGATCCCATTCCTTTTTTGTATCTACATGAATCCGATAGCTTCGGGATATAGGATCGTACTCCGCTTCAAGAGGCGTGAGACGATAATCACTCCTGGCCTCATCCCTCATTTCATAAATGTCCTTCCATTCATAGACCGGGATCTTCTGCCCTTGCCCGTCCAGCCGATATTCCCCTTCCATATACTGCTCATAGAAAGCTTCATACTCCGGCCCGATATAGTTTTCCATCGGTTCCCCAAACGGAATCGCCTGATCCTTCTGTCGAATTGATGGAACCGTTGCGTATCCTTTTTCCATAATATAATCCGCGGAGTCATAAGGAACATACATATGTCGCTCGCCTGCCTCCGCGGTTTGAACCGAAATCCGCACATACAGCTTCCCGGAAAGCGTCTCATAGACTGCGGATGCCTGTGACTGTACATAATCATGAAGCACCAGCGCATACCAGCTTCCAGCTTCCTCCCACACGCGGCTTACCTTGCCGCTGTCCCAAAAGGTATTCTCTACGAACCATTCCCGGATCGACTGAACCAGTTCCTGATTCGTACTGCCATCCAAAGGAATTCTGCTCCACGGCGCATTTTCATCGTCGGGCGGCTCCAATTGTTTATAACCCATCTGTTTTAAGACAGCGTTCGCTTCTTCCGCCACATAAACCGGATCTACCGCTGAGGTATCCGCCCATTTTTCCGGATCTGTCACTGTCTGAACGCTGCCGGAAGGATAATAATTAAGCCTCCTCGTCACAGGATAGGTACGCAGAACGGGTTTCGTCGTATCATAGAGGATATTGCCCTGGGCGTCCCTCCTTGGAATGCGCCTGTCCTGAGCGTCAAGACGGTATTCTCCCGCCGAAGCCTTCTCATATTCTCCGGTTTCCACCAGCTCAGAACCAACCCATACTTTATTCTTTTCCAGCACGGTCTCCATCCCGGAGCGGTAGAATTCCGCACCCTCCGGATAACCGCTGACCAAAAGATCAAAACCGTCCACTGTCCCTGCGTAGGCAACATCAAACTCCAGCCAGGAACCGTCATGCATATCAATGGGGTGACACATCGGCGTCGTCACGTCCGCGCGGCCGGAGAATTCAGGGAGCTTATCCGGCACTGTCAGTTCATAGCCTTCCGAACGGGTAATTTCCATAATCACGTAATTGCCCATAATCAGCGGGTGGCCCACCCATGTCCCGGCCAGATTCAGCGCCTCTCTCGACGTTGCGCTTTCCTCCGTATAGGCCATAAAGGAGCCGTCCCCGTTCTTGTCCGTCGAAGCGACCGCCGTCAGTTCCCCCGCATGATAAACAACCCCGGTCACACCGTCAGGATGAACAATATCCTCCGCTGCATACAGTCCATAGACCGCGCCTTCCAGCGTCGCGTCTCCCTGCGTATCACCATAGCTGTCATAGCCGTCCGTCTCCCCTTCTTCCAGCTGCATATCGCGTTTGTTAAAATGAATCTCTCCCTCCGTCCGATGATCCGATACCGAAAATGTATAAGCCGGCTCCCCACTGTCAGCAAGCGGTTCCAGCCAGGGCTCGTCATCCGGAATCGGTTCCGGAAGACTGACGTCTGCCGCCATTTCCCTTAAAAATGCCGTCTTCTTAAGCTTCGGCAGATAAATGAGTCCGTCGTTCACATCCGACGCATCCGATGAGGTCGCCGTATCCACCTGCAGCGTGTACTCATCTCCCGAATCCGCATCTGACGGAGTCGCTGCAGTTCTGAATATCCGCTGCGTTCTCTTTCTTCCCGCGGCCTCCAATTTCTGGATCAGAATCTCTTGTGTAATAAACCCCACTTTCTTATCTGTATTTGCAAATATATTGTTGTTATCTCCCACGTTATTGTTATTTATGTATCCAACGCTCTCATCAACCACCACTTCCCGTTCCACAACTCTTGCATTTCCGCCTGATTCCGCGGAAGACACCCGAAGCACCGGAATTGGTTCATCGTCCCTGTGCTGCCCATGGCGCATATACCCATATCTAGCCTCAATCTCCCGAAACGTATAGTCATACTCCAGCCCGATAAACGCATCATATACAGCCTGCCGATCCTCTAACATCTTCCGCAGACCTTCACCCGGTATCTCGTCATGAAAATCCGTACTCTCTGCGCAGGCATCTACCTGGGCCTGCCACTGCTCCTGCAGAAGCGCATTCTCCGCCGCAATAGCCTCGCTTGCGTCTTCTCCCTGCGTTCCGTCATCCTCCACATACTGCGGCTCTGGATGCCCGCCGCAGTACGTTCTTACATACTCATATTTCTTTGCATCTTCATGGGTAATTCTTCCGTCAGCATCTGTCATCTCATCCGCACACACCTTAAAATTCTGCCAGGCGGACGGCCTGGGCGTCATACATTCTGTATCAATCCCCGCGGCCCGCCCGCTGTCAAATGCTTCCAGAACCTGGAAACCTGCCCCGGCAAGCGGTTTGCCCGTCTCCGCGCAGATTTTATCCAATTCTACCCGATAATGGCTCTCAAACGTCTCTCGATGCTCATAAATTGTAACCTCCGGCACCTGCCCGGATTCTTCCTGCCGGGCAGGCGCGCCGCTCGTAGACAGATGCAGATATAGATTTTGGTCATAAGGGCCGCTGCTGATCATAGCCTGAATCCTGCTCGGATCTCCCTCCGGAATATAGAATGTCAGCGTCGCTGTATTTCTCCCCCAATCCAGCATATCAAGCGGAAGGCGGAAAGCCGCCAGCGCCTCCGATTCCTGTCCTCCGGAATAAGTAAACCGTATCTTATCCCCCGCAAATTCAATATTCCATCCCGCGGATTCTACGACAAACATCCAGGATGGCGTTGCCAGCTGAGGGTACGCGGAGATATCCATCTCCGCGACCCAGACTCCGTCCTTCAGCTCCATCCCATGAGGGCTTTTTTTAGCCAGGTACGCCGATGTTTCCAGCCATTCCGGCCGTTTTCTGGGCGTCTCATTTACATATGCTTTAATCTCCTGCCACCGGCTGTAGGTTCCCGGCACGTGCTTGTCCACCACCAGCTCCAGGCCATCCGCGCTCTCCCAACCTGCATCCATCACCGCCCATACCGCCGTCTGTACAGCCGCATAAGTCGCGTTATCTGTCCATATAGAGGCGTTAAGATCAAACCAGGTACAAAGCTTTGCAAGAATCAGATAATCCTCCTGACTCTTAATATATGGATACGTTTCATCCTCGATCGTCGTCCTGGTAGCGCCCGCCTGCACTGCCGTACCCATATGTTTGCCCGGCGAAATACAGAAGGTCATCTGATACCCATCCGACCACCGGTAAAGATAGTTTCTGCTGTGTCCGAACATCGTTTCCGAACTTCCGCTCCAGATATTCTGTCCGGTAAATGTCGCCGCCCGACTCTCAATGGATGTCGTCTCAAAAAAGGGCAGAACCGCCATGCAAAAACAGACAAGAGCCAGAATTCCCGAAAGGAGCCGTCTCCGCTCGTCCCTTATACGTTCCACTCTCATGCTGTACCTCCCTCCGCTTTCTCTCAGATCTGCTTACGCTGCCGGTTTTGTCTGCACTACGCCGCCGACCGTCCAGGCGCCGTCCGCATTCACCTGCCAGCCGTCCGGCGTCGTAATGTCATGGAACATGGCCCCCTTTGTGCCGTCTGACGCTGCGTTAAAGTAATAGCATCGCATCACGCCGTCCGCCCCCGCCAGCCACTGCCAGCCTGTTACCATGATTCCATCCGCGTTAAAATAGAACCAATCGGCGTTTGGCTGTCCTTTCTTCACATCCGCATATGGGTTGAAAACGTAAGCCCACCGAGCCCGATACGGCTGCTGATTCACCAGAAATGTCCATGTCCCATCCGCGGCCAGCTGCCATGCGCCTGTGACCGCTTCCAAAGCAGAATTTCCCTGCGCCGCGCTGCCCGCTGTCCCCAGGGAGCCTGCGCCCGCTGAGGCAATTCCGGGCCCCGCAGTTTGATCACTGCGCGAGGAGCTCCCGGAGCCATAGGATGTGCCGCCTGTGCTTCCACCCCCGTAACTGCCGCCTCCGTAACTGCCGCTTCCGTAACTGCCGCTTCCATAGCTTCCTGTCTGATCCACCGTTTCAAACCGTACAATCACCTTACAGACTGCCGCAATCCGTCCATGTGTCTGATCCTCCGACACTGCCGTAACCTTCTCCATATATTCCGCAGTTCCCTCTAACTTTGCATACGGATCCTCCTTCCGCTTCTGATTATCCGCATTGATCACATTCTGAATCCAGGCCGGATTGGCCTTGCCTTCCGCGTCATACCGGGGACTCAGCACACATTGAAAAGCGTTGGCTCCCTGCGGCTTAAGAATAATCGCCGCGCCGCTGCCCGAATCGCTCCAGGTTACATTTTTGTAAAACGGCTGCTCCGGATAAAGACTTGCCGACAATACCACCGGTTCTGAACAGGTAATCGCCTCCGTCGGATTCGTGCGGGAACCCGTCAGTTTCCTGGTCACAGTCAGAACGACATCGCTTAAATTCAGCTGCAGACCCTCCACCCGGCGCGTCGTATAATCCAGAATCTGGAATCGTACCGTCACTTTACAGTTGCCATAAACCGACACGTGATCCACAGAAGTAGCCGGATTGGAAGCGGCTGTTACTACAGCGTGCTTCTCGTAAACCGCAGGCTGAATCGCTTCCATATACCCTCCGTCTGCCTGGGCCTTCACCTGCTCAGCCAGGGTTTTCTGAAGAAATGCGCTGCCTAGATTGGGCAGGATCCGGGCGTCCTGTTCCGTATATCCGGCATCCGAAACAAGCTCAATCAAATCCGGATCATCCACAGACCACTGCACGGACCGGTCCGCCACGCCTCCGGCTGCATTGTGATCGCTGTGAATCCGAACCGGCTGAACCTGCACTCCGGCATCCAGTGTATCATCGATATAACGGGCAATCAGCGTTCCGCTGCCGTCCCGCACCTCCGTTACAAGCTTAGGGGCTTTGCGGTCGCCGGTCCTTGTCTGCGTTACAGAAAGCACCGTCTCTGCCGGGGTCATCGTCAGTTCCGTGGTCACCTTCACATATTCCACATTAATCTGCGTGTCACGCGCCGGCATCGTGAACGCGTATGTTCCGCCTGTCACATAACTCATGGGCACCTCACGTCCAAGCTGATTGATATAAACCGGAGGTTTCACGCCTCCCTGTTCCGCGGCGTCCACAATCATCTGATATCGGTTCCCGTCGCTGTTGTTGGGCGACGTCGTAACCGATACCGTCACCCCCGCGGCCACTGCGGCCGCATGGTTTTTGTCAATGGGCCGGTAGTAAGATGCATTTCCTTCCGGCACGGCCGTAAATGACGCCACATCCGTGTCATAGGTTCCGTTCGCATTCCTCGTATCGATTCGCGGAACCGACAGCAGGTATCCTTTCACCGGCTGACCTTGCTGGCCCGGCGCAAAGTGATCCAGCCGGAAGGAGAGACCTTCCGTTGCTCCCTGCGCCGTAAACTCATTCTGCAGCTTCCGTGTAATAATGTGTTTTACGCCGTCCTCCAGCTCCTGATAAAAATAGACGCCTTCATTCTCTTTCTCCGCGTTTCCGGACAGCAAACGATACGTCCTCTGGTTATCCAGCCAGTAACCGACATGCGCCGAATAAGCAAACGTATTGTCATCCTCTTCTCCGGAGCCTACCGCCTGCCTGGCCTTAGCCGCTGTATCCGCATACAAATAGGCCATATGATCTCCCGGCTCCGTGCCGTAACGGAACGGGTGGGACAAATCCCTGGTTCCCACAAAGGTTCCCTCTCTCGTGGCGGCGCCCATGCCGGTGGAACTGATCTCCCCGCCAAACCGGGCCAGAATCAGATTACCGCTCACATACTCTCCCACGATACCGCCCACGGCCTTGCTTCTGTGTCCGCCGATTAAACCGTTTACATAAGAATTATAGAGATTTGCATCCTCCATACGTCCTGTGATGCCGCCGACATAGCCCAGGCCCTGGATATGATTGGAATTGATTTTTCCAGTCTGCACCACACAGTCAATCAGGTCCGCGCTTTTTGCCTCGCCGGCAATGCCGCCTGTACAGCTGTCTGCCTGACTGGCCGTAACGGCAATATTGTCTGCCGTACAGTTCTCAACCGTAACTCTGCCTGCTTCCCCGTCTGCCTGTGCCGTAATCCCTCCCGCATAACCGGATTCTTCACCCGTCACAGATACATATCCGGACACCGTCACATCACGGATTACCGCTCCGTTCCGAATCACGCCGGCCAGAACCGCCGCATGGCCGCTCCCGCAGACATTACCTGCTTCTACCGTCAAATTCTCTACACTGCCTCCGTCGATCACGCCAAAAAGGCCAATACAGCGCAGAGAATTGTCTGTCGTCGTGATATTCAGATTGCGGATCGTATGTCCCAGTCCGTTAAAATGTCCGCTAAACGGATGGATAGTCCCCGTCTCCATCTCACTGCCGCTTCGATACCAGCCGATGGGATTCCATCTGCCTGAATGAATATCCAGATTGCCAAGATTAATATCCTGTGTAAGTTCAAAATACGCGCCGGCAAAAGTCTCGCCCTCCGCCACCGCCTGGGAAAGCCCCATCAAATGCGCAAGGGACCGGATCTGATACGGTTTCTCTTCCGTACCGTCTCCCGCAAAATCCGCATTGCCGTTCCAGCCCGTCCAAAAATCCTGCGTTTCTTCCAAACGCGCCGCTATGGAAATCGTGGCTGTCGGAATGCTGCTGATCTCCGCCGCGCAAACATCCTCCTGTTCTTCCGAAAGCGCCGGCGCTCCTGACCCCGCCTCCTTTCCATATGCATCCACGTTCCACATATACGCAGGCCACAGCTGCAGAAATGTGACGGCAGCTATCGCACACACGCTTCCCATCCTGATCGCCCTTTTTCTCTTCTTTTCCATCCTGTTTCGCTCCTCTTCCTTTTCCCATGATCTTCATGCGGCAGACCGCATGTCAGTTAATCTGTTTTAATACAAACGCCGGCCGTACTCCGATCGGGCTCGTCACCGCCAGCTCGGCATCCGCTTCCCCCTCTGTTTCCGGCATAACCTCCTGGGGATGCAGGTTTCCGTTAACCAGATCCACAACATATACGCGCCTGGTTTCCGCCCCGTCCCCGTCGCCCATCGGCGTCCGCAGCCAGTATCCGCCGCTGAAGGTGCCTGCATTTCGCGACGTCTCCTCTTCTCCGCATCCATCTACCTTCCACAGGTATTCCCGATACCGCAGGGCCTCCTCCACTGACAGAAGGAAATACCGATCCATCAGAAATTGGTCTCCCATCCGGGAAAACCGCAGATCCGACTGCCGGAGACGACTGAATGTACCCGCGGCTGTCTGTCCCATGCAGCTCGTTTCCACACCGGCATTCACTCTCGGCATAACATCCGCCTCCGATTCCAGCCCTGTCAGCCAGGCGCGGATATCAGAATCCGCATACTCCGCGTTCTCGCCAAAACGAATAACAGGCCCCGGATAAAACACATAACCGAAACTGCCGTCCTCCCGCTGCTCATAGACATATTGGGAGCCTGTATCCGCCGGTATCACAGATTCGCACAAAAACAACGCCAGACTCTGCCCCATGGCCTCGCCTTCCTCATAGTTCGGATCAATGCAGCAAAACCGATAACTGACGCCGTCAAGCGTCCGTTTCACCACATCGCCGAGCTTCCAGTGATACTGTTCCGGAATCTGTTCGTCCGCAAAAATACCGCCCTCCGCCAAACTGTGTCCCCCGCTTCCGCTTTCCGGTCTCCCTGCGTCTTCTCCCGATCGCTTTTGCACCGCAAAGCGTACCAGCTTATAAGTTCTGTCCTGACATTCCAGAGTCCTCTCCAACGTGCAGGAATATTCCACCGTACCGCCAAACATAGCCGGCAGAGCGCTTCCCTCCGGCGTATACGCTTCCCCGATTACATAAAACACCCGATCCTCGCCATCCTCGGCCATGCACTGGCCGGCAATCGAGGTGACCCGGATATCATTTTCAGTCCGGTTTCCTACCATAAACCGGCTGTCCGGTATCAGCAGGGGATCTTCACCGGTAATCAGCGCTTCCTGCTCCTTGGCCGTCTTAAGCATTTCTGTCAGGGCTTCCGTCTCCGCCGCGGCGGCATAACCTGTCCGCGAAGCATAGGAAACGTCCATCCCCGCAGTATTCCCGGCAGCAAAGGCAGAAAAGCAGAAAGACCGCATCATGCCTGCCGTCAGAAAAGCCAGAACGGCCCCTCTTTTTTTCCAATTCTTCATAAAACTTCCTTTCCTGGCGCCGCGCCGCCCGCGGGCCGCACATGCGCGCAAAATAACGGCAGACCGCATAAGATCCGCCTGTCCGGCAAGCCCATCTTTTAAGCCGCAATCAAGGGCACCACTCCCTTCTTCGAATACGGTTATCCGGTAATACAATTTGAAGCTATGGTGAAACACCAATCAGGAATATAGAAATTCCAGAAATCCAACATCGGATGAACCTCTGCTGAGATTTGTAAACTTAGTATAAGCCATTTTATCGCCCTGGTCAAGGCTTTTCTTATAGTCACAATATTCTTTCTTTTCAGATAATTTCAGGCATACGAAAGCCGTCTCCGCGGGAATCCTCCCCGACCGGAGACGGCCTGTCTGTTCACATGGTTCTGCTGTAAAACCTTCGCTCTATTTTCTTCTGCCGCGCTCCGCGTCTCCTCTGCTGTCCGGCTCTCCGCCGTTCTTCATGTGAACCACCATCTGCGTAAACGGAATCTCAATACCGGCCTCATCGTAAGCATATTTCAGATTCTCGGTCATCGCCCATTTTGTCGTCCAGTAATTCTCCTTGGCAATCCAGCCTCTGCCCACCAGCGTAATTCCGCTGTCCCCAAGCGAATCCACAAACACCTGCACTTCCTCATCGTGAAAGATATCCGGACACTCGTCAAACATGCGTTTCAGAATCTCCTTTGCCCTGCGCAGGTCCGAATCATAAGAAACCTGTACCCGTATCTCCAGCCGCCGCTTCGTCTCCGCGGTCACATTGATGATATTGGCGTTAGACAGGGCGCCGTTCGGCAATATCATCTGCCGGTTATCAATCGTATTCAGCGTCGTATAGAACAGGCTGGTCGCCGATACGGTTCCCTCCGCGTCGCCGCAGACGATATAATCGCCCGCACGGAACGGCTTCAAAATCATGATAATCACGCCGCCTGCGAAATTCCCCAGAAAATCCTGCAGCGACAGGCTGACCGCGAGACCCGCGGAGCCAAGCAGCGCCACGATGGAGGCGGAGCTGACCCCGAGCCGCTCCAGCGCCATAAACGCCGACACGCCGCAAATAAGCACATAAATGATAGAGCTTAAGAAGGAGCGCAGCGAACCGTCCATATGAACCTTCTCAAAGGTTCTGCTGAGCATTTTCCTTACCAGCTTGGCCAGCTGAAGCCCAATAAACAAAATCAGAACTGCATTAATGATGTTAAATCCTAATGTTTTCAACGCTGGTTTCGCACTTTCTGCCGCGCTCTGCGCCGTTTTGGTAATCGCTTTAGCGGCCACTGAGTATGTCTTGGACAGTACGCCTTTGTCCGCATTGGCCGGCGTGCTGACCACATACGCTGTCTCCGGTTCCGTAGTCAGAATAATCTGGGTTTCTCCATCCTGCCCGATTATATACTCGGCAGTTGTCTCCTCATCGGCTGCCGAAACACTCTCCGTATCCGCTTCTGTTTCCTGAAAAAACCCGTCAAACACATCTAACCAGCCGCCTGCATGTCCCCCGCCGCTGTCTGACGCGCCTTCCTCTTCGCCGCTCTCCCCGACAGCTGTCTCTGCGCCGCCCGACTCACTGCTCTCCGACGTTTCGTCTGTCTCAGCGCTTTCTGATATCCCGCCTGTATCGGCACTCTCCGATGTCCCTTCGATTTCGCCGCCTTCCGCCGTTTCCCCCTCGCTGCTGCTTTGCGGCGCCTCCCCGGCCTCGGAACTCTCCGTCTCTTTCCCGGCTTCTCCGCTCTCTGACTCTCCGCTGCTTCCGGCGCTTTCCTCGGGTTTACTCTCCGGATTTTCCGCAGCGGTCTCCCGACTGCCGTCGCCGTCTGAGCCGCCTTCCTCGGATTCAGCCGGACTCCCTTCTTCCGCAGCCGACCCGCTGCTCTCCGTACCGCTATGTTCTTCTTCTGCCGTACCGTCGCCTGCGGCCCCGTTCTCAGTTCCTCCCGCCTCCGTGCTTTCCTCTGCAGCCGGTTCAGTTATGCTGACTGCCGGACTCTCTTCCAGATTTCTTATCATCCCGCTCTTCTCCTATCTGAAGATTCTTTGACCGCGCTCATTCCGATCCGTCTTATCCTGTTGCCTCGCCATCCTCAATCGGCGTACAGCTGAAAATATGAACGCCCAGCGGCGCCAGGCAAACCGTAATGGAATTTTCCCTTCCATCCCACTCTTCGCGGCGGCTGAGAACGGCAGTCGGATTTCCCACGCCTCCGCCGCCAAACATCGCGTCATCACTGTTAAAAATTTCCTCGTATCTTCCGGAAAACGGCGCCCCAATCTGCCTCGCCGCATGAAGTACAGGAGCAAAATTACATATCACCAAAAGCGTCTCCTCCGGACTCTCTGAATGCCGCAGATACACCAGAATGTTCTCCCGACCGCTCATACAGTCGATCCATTCAAAGCCCTCGGGCTGATCATCCAGCTTATACAGCGAAGGATGCGACCGGTAAAAATGCTGCAGCGCTTTTACATAACCGCGAAACCGCCTTCTTTCCAGGGCGTCAGCGCTGGCTTCGCCGTCGTCCGCCGTCAGCATTTCCCACGGCAGACCCCCGCTCTCATTCCAGTCCCCGATTATTCCCATATCCTGCCCCATGAACAAAAGCTTCCTGCCCGGATGCGTCATCCAGTAGCCGTAGGCCGCGCGCAAATGAGCCAGCTTCTCCGCCAGCGTATTCCCAGGCATCTTATCCGCCATGGAGCCACGTCCCTGCGACATCTCATGATGCGGAAGGGCCAGAATAAACGCTTCACTGTAAGCATACAGCATGGAAAACGTCAGAGCCCCGTACCGCTGATACCGAAAATAGGGATCGTAGCGCATATACCCCAGAAAATCGCCAAGCCAGCCGTTATTCCATTTGTAATCGAAGCCCAGCGCATCATCCGCATCCCCGGTTACGCGCGGCCAGGCCGCGCTTTCCTCCGCCACCAGAAGCATGCCGTCCTTCCGCCCGTGAACGCAGGCGCAGAGCCGCCTTAAGAATTCCGCCGCCTCCAGATTTTCATTTCCTCCGTAAATATTCGGAATCCACTGCCCCGGACTCCTTCCGTAATCCAGATACAGCATAGCGGCTGCCGAATCCACACGGATTCCATCCGCATGATATACCTCTCCCCAGTAAAGCGCATTGGAAATCAGGAAATTCGATACCTGGGGCCGTCCATAATTGAAAACCAACGTCCCCCACTGCGGGTGCGTGCCCTGACGCGGATCCTTATGCTCATATACACAGCTTCCGTCGAAATTTGCCAAACCCGCCAGATTCCGCGGAAACTGGGCCGGCGCCCAGTCCAGAATCACGCCGATTCCCTGACCATGCAGATAATCCATAAAATACTGGAAATCATCCGGAGAACCAAACCGGCTGGTGGGCGCATAATAACCAGTCACCTGATAACCAAGGGACGCGTCCAGCGGATGCTCCATAACAGGCAGAAGCTCCACATGCGTATAGCCCATCTCCCTCACATAAGCAGCCAATTTCACTGCCAGCTCCCGATATCCGGTAAACTCACTGCCTGATACCGGCCGGCCCTGTCCGTCCACGGCCGCGGGTCCGCGCAGCCAGGAACCCAGATGCGCTTCATAGATAGACATGGGAAACGCATTGGCATTCCCGCGGGCTGCCCTTTCCTCCATCCACGCCTGGTCATGCCACTGATAATGGGTGGTATCCCACACGACAGAGGCGTCATGCGGCCTCAATTCCGCATATACACCATACGGATCCGCCTTAAGCATGGTAGTGCCGTCTGCCGCTTTTACCTCGTATTTGTAGATCGTCCCCTGCGCAATGCCAGGAAGAAACAGCTCGAATACTCCATGGTCTCCCAAACGCCGCATCGGATGACGGCGGCCGTCCCACAGATTAAAATCTCCGACCACGCTGACGCGCCGGGCACATGGGGCCCATACGGCAAAGTAGGTTCCCGAAACGCCGTTGATCTCCATGGGATGCGCACCCAGTTTCTCATAGACATTATAAAAAACGCCAGCGTCAAATCTCCGCAGATCCGTCTCCGTAATCTGCGGCGTATACACGTATGGATCGTGAAGCGTCTGCTCGGTTCCGTTATCATAAGTTACCCGCAGCCGATAGGAAGGAATCTCCGAAAGCGGAAGAAGCACCGCAAAAAAGCCCGCCGCATCCTCCAGCGCCATGGGATACTCCGCGTCGGAATCCACGATACAGACCGTGATCGATACGGCAGTAGGAATAAACGCCTGAATCAAAACACCCTGAGATATCAGGTGGGGACCCAAAAGCCGGTGCGGATCAGCGGATTCTGATCGAATCAGCTCCCTGACTGCCGGCCAGTCCAATAATGTATTGTATATGTCTCCCATAAAATACCTCCCATTCACGGCCTGTCATTTCAGCTCCGCTTCCGTCTCCATCCGTCTCCATCAGCGATAGTAGGCCAGCATCAGGTCTACCATCCGGCCATAACTCTTAACCCCGTCCTGCTGGTCGTTTATTTTCAGATATACGTCGTTCATCTGATTCGATACCTCTGCTACCTTTCCCTCATAGCGGTCCCAGAACGCGTTGTTCTCACGAAGATCGGATTTGGTCTTTTCATTCAGAAGACCGTACAGAGAATAGTAAGTCTCCGGATCCTGTGCTGCCAGGGCATTGCCGGCATAGACCCAGCCGGTCAGATATCCGCTGTAGCAAAAAGCCTTGCTGTCAGATTGAATACAGGCCAGATATCCGATAAAATTTGCCTCATCCTCCCGCATGAACCCTCGCAGATGGGAGAGCTCGTGACAGATCGTATGCGGAATATTATAATCGGTCATATCGCGGTTATAATTGGCCTCCACAGTGAACGGCGAATAAACCCCGGACAGCTGCTGAACGGACAAAATCCAGGAAAGCCAAAGGCCTTTCGGCCGCGGATAACCGCCGGCCAGCTGCGGATACTGCCGCGCAAGTCCGCTCATCGCCCTCCGGGCATCCGTATTCCATGCGGCGCTGTAAGGCGTGTCATCCACCGTCTCATTAACCTTCTCCGTAAGATATTCACAGAGGGCAGTCAGCTCCTCCACAGAGGATTCCCGCACATCCAGATTCAGGTAGCTGGAAAACGGACGCCGGTAATAATTAACGCCGCAGCAGGCCGTATAGAGAAATGCCAGCAGCCCCAGAAAGAAACATCCGCCAGAAAAACAGGTCCCAAGCCATCCCAAACCGGCTTCCGCGGGATCTGAAGCCGGAAGTGTCTCCGCCCCATCCTTCGCCTGCAGGTTCACCGCAGAACCGCCTGCCGCCGCTCGGCCCGTCATGCGGCGGATCTGGGCCGCAGCCTTCCATATAATCCAGATAATGCCTGAATATATCGCAATTTCAACCACTGAGAACGGAAAAACACCGCAAATTCTTCCGTATATCCCCACAATATATGGATAAACCGTCGTCGCGTACCACTCGCCAAAACCGGCGATCTGCCGCGCGGCCAGCTGCATAACGCCCGCCGCCGCCAAAAGAAAGACGCCCGCCGCTGTCAGACGGCTGTTCCGTCCCCACCGCGTCTTCCCTGTACCCTGTTCTCCTTTCCTCCGGCGTATTCCAATCTGCATGCCATACTCCTTTATTTCCCAATAATAAAAGTATAGCATATTTTAGGCCGGCTACATATGAATTTTTTCTTACCTTTTATGAAAACCCCTTGCGAAATAGAAAAAACTCATTT
>CANRHU010000021.1 GCA_947630485.1 uncultured Lachnospiraceae bacterium | reverse complement strand
GCCTTCGGCTGTATCCTTCCCACTACCGGGCGGATTCGGGACTTTCACCCGTTAGAAACGTGCGCCGCCGGGCGCACCAGAAAAAGCCCACCTCAGTCAAACATTTCAGTCTGACCGAGGTGGGCACTTCTACATTTTCAGGATTCCCAGCCGATGCCGCTGTATGGCCCGGATACCCGTTTCAGGTATCCATCCAGCTCTCCGCTGAGAACAAGTTTAGCGTAATCCAGCGGGGCATTGTAGACAAGCCAATCCAACTCTGATCGTCCATTCATGGTCGTTTCGATGCCGTTCTCCACAGCAGCGCAGTCGATGGCGAGAATTGACCCATCGGAAAAGCAAATCTCCACGCAGCCGCTGTCGATATTGAACTCACAAGATATGATTTTATTCATGGTGTTCCCTCCGCAAACAGTTTGAATTATTATCGGTTCTGAATGGTGTCTAATTTGAACTCATATTTTGAACTGTAAGCGTGGATTGTTGGTGTGGTATCTTTAACTATGTGAAACAGCGCTCTCCCATTTGGACACCGACTGCCGCGACACGTTCAGCTTCGCCGCCAGTTCCTCCTGCGACCAGCCGTTCTTCTTGCGCAGGTTCATAATCTTTTCCGCTAATATCACTTTTGTCCCCTCCATATTGGTCTTAATTTGACAGAAGCACGGCGCTTTGCCGGCTCACGCCGCAGGCCGGCAGCTTTGCGCTTTCCCCGGCTTCGAACCCGGATTCCCTGTATCTGCCATGCCGTAAATTTAACAGAATTTCAGGTTGCAGACAAGAAAGTTGGCTTGGAAATGTGTCAACCGGCGGTTGCGGGCGGCCATTTTCCCCGTATCTCCGGCTTCCGCTGTCCCTGTCCGCCCCATAACTCTTCCACCTTTCACCCTTCTGTCAACCTTCGTATATTATTCTCTTAGAGCCTCATTTTTGTACTTGACAATTCAAACGCCAACTGCCAAAATATCTCAAAAGGAGTTGATTGATCCATGAAATCTTCGGGAAATATCTCTGACCGCCAGTATGAGCGCATGACGCGCACACCCGTCCACCGTCTGATCCTGACGCTGGGGCTGCCTACCACCATCAGCATGCTGGTCACCAATGTCTATAATATGGCCGATACGTATTTCGTCAGCACCCTTGGCACCAGTGCCAGCGGGGCCGTGGGAATCGTGTTCGCTCTGATGGCCATTATCCAGGCCTTTGGCTTCATGTTCGGCCAGGGCGCCGGCAGCTGCTTAAGCCGGCAGCTGGGACAGAAACACATTAAAGAAGCGCAGACCTACGCGGCTGCCAGCTTCTATCTGTCACTGCTGTGCGGACTCGGAATCACAATACTGGGAATCGTCTTCATCCGCCCGCTCATGTACCTTTTAGGCAGCACAGATTCCATCCTGCCCTACGCCAGAATTTACAGTACATACATCCTGATCGCCGCGCCGGCCATGGCGGCAGGCTGCGTCATGAACAATATCCTGCGCTATGAGGGCAAAGCCGTCTTCGCCATGATCGGTCTCGGCTCCGGCGGGATTTTGAATATCTTCGGAGATTATCTGCTGATTGAACATTTTCATATGGGGATCGCGGGAGCAGGACTTTCGACGGCCGTCTCCCAGTATATAAGCTTTGTGATCCTGCTGATGCCTTTTATAAGGAAGAAAGTACAGACGAATTTCCATCCGCGTCATATCCTTCGGCAGACGCGCTTATACCGATATACAGACAGCGGCGATATCGACGCAATCCCCGCCCAGGCAGCGCGCCGGCCCGCAGCCGACAACGCCGCCCCAGGAATTCTCACATATGTCCGGGATATCATCGTCGTTGGCTGTCCCAGCATGATGCGGCAGGGGCTGACCAGCATCTCGGTAATGATCCTGAACCAATGTGCGGCTGCGTACAGCGCCGCAGATATAGCGGACGCGGTCATTGCAGCTATGAGCATCGTATCGAGGGTTGTGAATTTCCTGTTCTGCGTCGGCATCGGCATCGGCCAGGGCTTTCAGCCTGTCAGTGCGTTCAACTACGGGGCGGGCCGCTATGACCGGGTGAAAGAGGCCTGGCGCTTCACGTGGCTGTTCTCCACCGGCATGATGGCGGTGATGGCCATCATCGGTTTTACATTCTCCGAACCAATCATCCGAATCTTTCGGGACGATCCGGATGTGATTGCTGTGGGCATTCCGGCGCTAAGGATGCAGTGCGCCGCACTCCTGTTCATGCCGCTTTGCCTGAGCGGCAATATGTTATTCCAAAGTATCGGAAAGAGCGGCCGGGCTATTTTCCTGTCCAGCATACGCAGCGGACTGCTGTTTATCCCGGTTCTCCTGATCACCAGCCGACTCTTCGGAATTCCCGGAATCCAGATGTCGCAGGCAATAGCGGACACACTGTCGGGGCTGATTGCGGCGCCGCTCATCTATGGATTCTTTAAGAAGCTGTGACGGCAGACAGCGAAAGGATTACTCTGTCTTTCAAATCGGGGCCAAAGCGAATAAACCGCTACTCCCTGCTGACTTCCCGGATCCATTTGCCGCTCAGAAGGCGTGACACACACCAGCCGGACTTGATCACAAAATCCACCCGCAGGCACAGCATCGTCAGCCAGGCCGGCCCGTGGAACACCAGTCCCACGAGAGCGCCAAGCGGAATCGAGGCCAGCCACAGGAAAAGAATATCCGCTTTCATCAGGAACTTCGTATCGCCGCCGCCCCGCAGTACGCCCTTGGTCATGACCGACTGAACAGCCTGGAAGAACACAATCACAATGTAGGCGTTCATCAGCTGCCGGGTGACGGTAATCGTCTCCGCCTCCAGGGAATACATGGCGATGGTCATGGGACCGAAAATGGCAACCAGCACCGCGTTAATGCCGCCGAAAATCATGCTCAGCATATAGAAGGTGACGCCCTGTTCCATGGCCTTCTCCCGCTCGCCGCGGCCGATGGTCATTCCGGTAATGATACTGGATGCGTTCGACACACCCGAAATCACCACGCTGAACAGGCGCTGCACCACCATACAGATGGCGTTGCCGGCCACCGCCGCGGCGCCCATGTGTCCCAGAACAATCGCCACCGCGCTGTCACCCAGCGCCAGAAGACCGTCACTGACGAGCACCGGCGCACCAAGCCGGAAATAATTCTTATAGAATAATCCGGACGGCGACTTCAGCAGATGCCGAACCCGAAGTCCCAGCTGTTTATCAATAGCCAGGATATAGATAAATGTGGTGAGAAATTCCGCCGACCGCGCCAGAAGCGTCCCCAGCGCCGCGCCGGCGATCTCCATGCGGGGAGCGCCGAATTTGCCGAAGATGAAAATGTAATTGCCGCCGATATTGACCACGAAGGAAATGATCGACACCACCAATCCCAGACTGGCCTGTCCCACAGACCGCATCAGCTGGGCCGACACCAGGCTGGTTCCGTGGATCAGGAAGATAAACGCTGTGATCCGCAGATACCGGACGCCCTGGGTGATCACATCCGCCTCTGACGTATAGATCGCCATGATCTGTGCCGGAAAAAACCATGTAAGCAAGGCAAACACAAGAGAAAGCACTGTGGAAAGGCGGATTGCCATGTTGAAGGTCTCCCGTACCTTTTCCTTGTCCCCCGCGCCCCAGTACTGGGCCGCCAGAACACTGGAGCCGCCGATGATCCCCATGCATAGGATTGTAAACAGATTGTAATACTGATTGGCCAGGCTGGACGCCGACAGCTGCACCTCCCCAAAGGAACCCAGCATCATGGTGTCCAGCATATTGACGCCCATATTAATCGCCTGCTGCAGCGCCACCGGCAGCATGATTGCCAGGACGGAGCGGTAGAAAGATTTTTCTTTTACAAATGTGATCTTCATTTTTATACTCCAAGCGCATGATTAGGTGCAGCTGAACCGTCGTCCTTTACAATAGACCCGGGAGGAATCTGAACATGAAAATAACCCGAATGCTCATCATAAGCTTTCTGACAGTAACCGCATTATGCCTCAGCGCCTGCGGGGACACCGGCAATACCCAAATCGCTTCCGCTGGCGGCGGGCCAGCAGATACGGCCCCATCCGTCAACAGCGGACAATCCGCCGGGGACGGCGGCAGCCGTATCAACATGGATGTGCCGTCCGGTTCCCGGCTGGGCAGACGGCTGGAGGATTTTAAATTCACAGGCTTTGACGGTGAGAGCCACAGCCTCTATGAGACGCTGCAGGAAAAGAACATGGTCCTGATCAATATCTGGGCCACCTGGTGCAGCCCCTGCCGCATGGAATTCCCCTACATGGAGGAGGCATACGAAGAATACAAAGACCAGATCGAGATCTTTGCCCTTTCCTGCGAGCCGGACGACACCGATGAGACACTGGAAGCGTTCGCCGGGGAGCTGGGGCTGACATTCCCCATGGGCCGGGACTCGGCTGACCTAAGCAATACCTTCCGGGCAAACGCCATACCGACCTCCATCGTCATCGACCGTTTCGGGACCATCTGCTTCATCGAAGCCGGATCCCAGACATCCGCGGACAATTTCCGCCGGCTGTTTGACGCCTTTTTGGGCGATAACTATACGGAATCCGCCCTCCTGACCGAGATCCCGCCAGAACCGGCCGCGGATGCGCAGTCCAAAGGAGGTATCCGCGTCTACACGCTGTCCTTCAAGGATCAGAACGGCGCCCCGGTGAAGGACGTCACCGTCAATGTCTGCGACGACGCTTCCTGCACGCCCATGACCTCCAACTCATGGGGAATCATACGGTTCATACAGCCCGGCTTCGCCTATCATATCCAGGTGGTCGGCGTTCCGGCCGGATACAACTATGACGGCGATGCGGAGGTGTCCCTGGACGCGGACGGCGGAATCACGAAATTCCTCATTACAAAACAGTAACCGCGCCGCGGTTTATTCGCCGCAGGCCGGAAGCTCAAATTCTCCGACAAAGATCATATTCTTGTCCCAGCGCTCTTCGATGGTCTTTTGGATATACTCCGCCGAAGGGGTTACGGTCACCGCCTGGCCGGCTCCATCGGCCGTCGTGACATGAATATCCTGAAAAACATCCAGCATCTCGTCGTTTACCATGGCGAAAACCGGTCCATTGGCCGTATTCTGCTCAACATGAACCGTGTTGGTCTCTTTGTCGTAGCTTACGACGACCACTCCCTCCGTCACGCTCCTGGGCGCTCTGAGCCAGTAGAAGGTCTCGAGACTACTCTCTTCCGTGCGGACCGACAAGTCCCAGACAATCCGTTCGGGGATCGGATCCCTCGTATACGTGTTCACGAAATCGATCGCGTTCGTATTTGTCGTCTCTGTCTCCGAAGTACCGTCTTCCAGCCATTGTTCCAAATCGCTTATGATCGTCTGTTCCTCACGATTATAATCGTTGTCCACGACCGCGTGTTCTTTGCCCTGATGGAGGAATGTACGATGTATATATCCCTCCGGCTGTCCGTCCCTGCCGTAGCGGACCGCCAGCTCGTTCAGCACGCCGTCATACTTCGCCGTCTCCAGATTCCTGTCATAGTCCGTGTCATTTTCACCGCACTGCAGGACAATGGGCGTATTGTAGAGGTTCGCCAGGTTCACGCCGTTGGGATGACCGGCGGACATATCGACTGCCGCAAACCGATCCGCCATGCGGGGCGTAATCTGATAGACGCCGTCGCCGCCGGCAGAATACCCGAGCAGGTAGACTCTGTTTGTGTCGATATTGTAGTGGATCGCCAGATTCGCCAGAAGCCGCTCATAGAGCGGATAGCTTTCCGGGTTGAAATGGGTATTCCACGTATCGCGGACACCTCTCGGCGCTATGTAGATGCCGCTCGTCACGCTGTAGCGGTAGTAGCGCCGCATCTGGTTCCACTGATTGTCGTTAAGCTCCTTCGGCGCTCCGCCTCCGCCATGAAGCGTGATATAAACCGGATAACCTTCGCTTCCTGCCTCCCCGATCGTCTCGATCGCGTATTTCATCCTGGCTTCGCCGAACGTCATGGACTGATGCTCGATCTCGGCGGCACGCTCCTCGTTAAGCGCCTCCGCCGTCCGCATCTTCTCGAAGATCTCCCCCCGCGCCGCTTTGAGCGCCTCATTACTGTCAAGGGGAATCCCGCTGAAATCAAGCTCCACGAGGTTTGTGGCCGGCTCCTCTCCACCCTGTTCCGCTTCCGCGGCCGATTCCTGACCGTTCTGCCCGCCTTCCGGCTCCGATTCCGGCAGACTGTCCTGCGCGGCCTGCTCTGACACGGAATCAGCGGACGAAGTACCCTGTCCGCCGGCAGGCTGGCCGGAGCCCGCGGGTGAACAGGATGACAATGCCATAGCAAGTATAAGAATTCCGGGTATCAGAATCCTTTTCATTTTCAATCCATCCTCCCCTATGCTTAGATTCCTACATTTCCGCTATTAATCCCGGCCATTTTTCCCTCAAGCGGCAGCCACTCCAGCGCCTTCAGGATATACTTATCCCAGAAATCCCACTCGTGAGCTCCGGGGCCTGTCTCAAATGTAAAGCTGACGCCATGGGTCTTAAGACTTTCCGCGAGGGCATTATTCTTCTCCAGAAGCGAGTCTTCCGTTCCGCAGGCCATATAGATGGCGGGGAACTCTTCGCCCGCGGCCGCAAGCTGTCTGATCAAAAACCACGGATTGCGGTCGCTTTCCAGGGCCGCCTCCAGATCCGGGCCGAAGCAGCTGTGCTTGTAATCTTCCGATTCCGAAATAAATTTGGGATTCTCCTCTTTGACCAGAAAACTTTCGTCAGTGAGAAAAGCTCCGGACAGAGAAATAATGGCTCCAAATGTGTCGTGGTATTTCAGGCCGTTGCGCATAGCGCCGAAACCGCCCATGGACAAACCGCCGATATAGGTGTCCTCTCGCCTGTGGGACAGCGGAAATGATTTCCTGGTAAACTCTACCAGCTCCTGCCCGATGAATTCGCCGTACATGGCGCTGTTCCAGGGCTGATCTACATAGAAGCCGTTCTCGCCTGCCGGCATGACCACCGCCAGGTCGCGTTCCTCCGCATACCGCTGAATCCGGGTGCCGTACAGCCAGTCGTTCTGGCTGCCGAGAATGCCGTGAAGCAGATACAGGGTCTTGTAGGGTTTCCCCTCCGGCCGCCCGGCAGCGCCTCCAAAATACATCTTGTCTGTCGGCAGGATCACGCAGACGGGCACCGTGCGCCCCAGCGTTTTCGCCATGAAACTTACTTGAAATACTGCCATGATGATTTTCCTCCTTTATCGTTTTACCGCATGTTCTTAAATCTTCCTCACATGCGGAGAATTTACCACATTTTTCGGGTTTGCTCTTTACCCAAGGCTTTCCGGAAATATTATACCTCCCGCCAGTCAGCGCTTCGTCCGCCCGGGAAGCAGAAAATACCGCACATACAGCCCCGCCGCCAGCGCCGCACTCACAAGATCCGCAACCGCCTGGGCCGCCACCACACCCATGTATCCGGCAAGCGCTACGGCCGCGGCCAGCACGACAAGAAAGACCACACCCTGACGGCTGACGGAAAGCAGGAAAGAGGGAAGCATTTTCCCAGTGGCCTGAAACAGGCAGGACAACAGAAGCACCACGGCGGCAAATACATTGCCGGCCGCCTGCCAACGAAGCATCACCGCACCGTCAGCTACAATACTCTCCACATCGATGAAGCCTCGCATCATCGCCGGGGCCGCCGCAAAAAGCACAGCGCTGATCGCCGCGGCAAGACCGCACAAAAACAGCAGACAGAACCGAATCAGTTCTTTCAGCCGCTTCTGATCCCGTGCGCCGTACAGATAACCGAACAGCGGCACGCCGCCGAAGGCCAGGCCGACCAACACCAGCTGGGCGATCATATTGATCTTTAGCACAATACCCATGGCCGCGATTTTGTCGCTTCCATAGGGCAGAAGAAAATGGTTCACAACCACCAGGCTGACGCTCTGGGTCAGGTTCGTAATCGCCGCCGCGACTCCGACGCCCAGAATCTGCCTAAGCTCCCCTCCCGCTACATGGCTGTCCCGCGGCGTCACCGAAAGGAAACGGCTGCGGCATTTTAACATAATCAACAGGAATACATCACTGAATATGTAACCAATCACCGTGGCGATGGCCGCGCCCCTTGCGCCCCAGCCAAGCACCAAAATCAGGATCGGATCCAGGATGATATTCAGCACCGCGCCGCCTGCAGTCCCCACCATCGAGGTGGTCGCCATGCCTTCGCAGCGCAGCAGATTTGAATGGATAAAACTCAGGATAATGATCGGGGCCCCCGCCGCCAGCACCGTAAAATATTCCGCCGCGTAAGGCAGCGTATCCGCGTCCGCGCCGATCAGCCGCAGAAACGGTCCCCGTAAGAGAAGAAGCGGCACCGCCAGCACCACGCCGGTCAGAATCGCCACATAGAAGCAGAAGGAACTGACCCGCCGCATACCGTCTGCATCCTCGCTTCCCAGCATCCGGGAGATCAGCGAGCTGCCGCCCTGGCCGTAGATATTGCCGAAGGCCATCAGCGCCGTGAACACCGGGCTGCACAGCGATACGCCGGCCACAAGCGCTGTATTGCCGGTCTGCGCGATAAAAAAAGTATCCGCCAGATTGTAGATCAGCGTCACGATCATACCCGTCATCACCGGCAGAGCCATCTTAAAGTAAGTGCGCGGCAGATGAGCCAGGTCAAAAACAGGCTGCTCCATAAAAATTCCTCCTCTTAGCTGCACTTATTCAGAAAACATATTATCATGAAAATATAGGAAATGCCAATATCATTTCATACGATATTTATCTTCAGCGCCCGGAACACCTGTTCCACGGCAGCCGCCATATTGTGCGCCGCGTTCGTCTTGTCCATAGCTTCCTCCAGTGTCGTCACAGTCCGCAGAATCGGGAAAAAGGCGTCAATGCCGTTTTCATTGCAGGCTGCCGCATCCTGACAAAGCGGTTCCCTCACGACAGAAAATCTCAGCTGCCGGCAAAGTAACGATTGTAATACTTCGACACTTAGAGTATACTATTCCTATCAGTAATCAGCAGTATAAAAGGATCTCCTGCTTTGGAGCTCCGTACTGCGAGCTGCACGAAAGGAGAACATACACCCCATGCAATCAATCAAACTCAGAGACGATTTTTACTGGACCGGTATTATCGATGATAAGCTTCGCGTCTTCGACATCATTATGTATACCGAGTTCGGCACCACCTACAATTCCTACGTATTAAAGGCTGACGGAAAGACAATTCTGTTCGAAACCGCCAAAGCCAAATTCTTCGACGAATACCTGGGCAAACTCAAGGAAGTCATCGATGTAACCAAGATCGACTACCTGGTCGTTGACCATACCGAGCCCGACCACGCCGGCAGCGTTGAAAAGCTTTTGGACTACAGTCCCCAGATGAAGATCATCGCCACTGCTACAGCCATCGGCTTTTTAAAGGAAATCGTAAACCGCGATTTCGTAAGTCTGGCCGTCAAGGATAACCAGACCATGACCATCGGGAATAAAACGCTGAAATTCCTGGTAGTGCCCAATCTTCACTGGCCGGACACCATGTATACCTTCATCGAGGAGGAGCAGATCCTGGTAACCTGCGATTCCTTTGGCTCCCATTACTGCCTGCCGGAGGTCGTCTCCACAGCAATTAAAAATGAAGATGACTACCAGAGCGCGCTCCGTTATTACTACGACTGTATCATCGGGCCCTTTAAGCCGTTCATGCTCAAGGCACTGAACCGCGTCGAGCCCATGGACATCACGATGGTTGCCACCGGTCACGGACCAGTCCTGGTGGGCGACCGCGTTTCCCAGGTCATGAAGACCTACCGGGAATGGTCCACGGTCGTGAATCCGAATACAAAGAAGACCGTCGTGATCCCCTACGTCAGCGCCTATGGTTATACCGGCATGTTGGCTGAGAGGATCGCCGAGGGCGTCCGTGACAGCGGCGATGTAGACGTACGCGTCTATGACATGGTTACCGCTGACAAGGCAAAGGTGAATGAGGAAATCCTTTTTGCAGACGGCCTGCTTTTCGGCACGCCCACCATTGTAGGCGACGCCCTGCAGCCCATCTGGGATCTGGTGATCTCCATGTTCCCCGCCACTCATGGCGGCAAATACGCCAGCGCGTTCGGAAGCTACGGCTGGAGCGGCGAGGGCGTGCCCAACATCATTGAACGCTTAAAACAGCTGAAGATGAAGGTTACCGATGGCCTTAAGATCCGTTTTAAGCCCAGCGAGGCCGATCTGGTGACTGCCTACGAATTCGGCTATCAGTTCGGATGCCGTGTTCAGAACAAGGAAGTAACCCTGCCGAGGAAGAAGGGCTCGCGCCAGCTGGTTAAATGCCTGGTCTGCGGCGAGATCTTCGATTCCTCCATCGAGGTCTGCCCGGTCTGCGGCGTAGGCAAGGAAAATTTCATCCCCGTCGAAATGGAAGAAACCGGCTTCGTCAATAACACGAAAGAATATTATGTGATCCTCGGCAACGGCGCTGCCGGCATAAATGCGGCCAAGGCCATCCGCGAGCGGGACAAGACCGGAACTGTAGTCATGATCTCCGGAGAAGAATATTCCGCCTACAACCGGCCGATGCTGACGAAAGCCCTGGTAGCAGGTCTGACGGCGGAACAGATCGCCATTGAAGGCCCGGACTGGTATACCGTCAACCAGGTCTACCAGATTCTGGGCAAGAAGATCGTTTCCGTCGATACGGAAAATCAGAATGTCTGCCTGGAGGACGGTACGAAAATCCATTACACAAGACTGGTTTACGCCCTGGGCAGCGAATGCTTTGTGCCGCCGATCAAGGGCGCCGATCTGCCGGAGGCGGCTACGATCCGCCGTCTGGACGACGTACACCGTGTGGAAGGCCTGATGAAACGCTCCAAATCCGCCGTAGTTATCGGCGGCGGCGTTCTGGGTCTTGAAGCCGCCTGGGAGCTCAAAAAATCCGGCCTCGACGTGACGGTGCTGGAAGCCGCGCCGATTCTGATGGGACGGCAGCTGGACGAAAGCGCCGGTGAGATTCTCAAAGCGATGGCCGCAAAGCAGGGAATCAAAATTCTGACCGGCGTGAACATCGCGGAAATTTCAGGAAATAATGCCGCCGCTTCCGACACTGCTGACGCGGATGCTTCCCACGTCACCGGCGTCCGTCTGGACGACGGTCGGTTCTTTGAGGCGCAGATGGTCATCATTTCCACCGGCATCCGGGCCAATACCACCCTGGCTGCAGAAATGGGCCTGGAACTGGGCCGCGCGGTCAAAGTAAACAGCCACATGGAAACCAATATCCCCGGTATCTATGCCTGCGGCGACTGTGCCGAATATCAGGGGCTGAACTTAGGAATCTGGCCGGAGGCATCCGAGCAGGGCAGAACGGCCGGAGCCAACGCTGCCGGCGAAGAAACCGAGTACACCCCTGTCTCTGCCGCGCTTACATTCCACGGTATGAACACCGCCCTGTTCGCCGCAGGAGATAATGGCAAAAATCCAAAGCTTCTCTATAAAACCGTCGAGTTCCGTGATATGGGCAAAGGTCAGTACAAGAAGTATTTCTTCTTAAACAACCGTCTCTGCGGTGTGATCCTTCTGGGTGATCTGTCCGAAATGGCCAAGCTGACCACAGCGCTTGAACAGCATGTGACTTATCAGAAGCTGATGACGGAATAAAACCGCCTGCGGAAGCTCTGCAAACCCTGCGCGGTTCTTACAGATGTAAACCGACGCTTTATTCCTGCGAAAGTATCCTTTGTAAGAACTGTGCGGGGATTACGAGTTAGCGCATCCGCCCGCGCATTTCCCGAATGCCAGCCGGCATCCGGTCGGCGTGCCCGCGTTGCCTCCTTTCGCAGATTCCCGCAGCTCCCATGGCAGCGACCTGCCGACCCGGTACATCGCTTCCACCATCTCATCGAACGGCACCGGATGGGTGATCCCGGAAAGCGCCAGCTGGGCGCAGGTAAATGCGTTAGCCACGCCAATGGCATTCCGGCTCTGACACGGAACCTCTACAAGACCGGCAATCGGATCACAGACCAACCCAAGCAAATTGGAGACAGCCAGACTGGCCGCCTGAAAGCACATCTCCGGCGTACCGCCCATCAGCTCCACGACCGCGCTGGCCGTCATAGCGGACGCCGCCCCCACCTCCGCCTGACATCCCGCCTCCGCGCCGGCGACAGTCGCGTTGCGCATCAGGAGATATCCGATCGCACCGGCATTCAGAAGTCCGTCCATCTGCTTTTCCTCAGACCAGCCGTAAATCTCCGCTAGAGACAGGACTGCTCCCGGAAGAACTCCCGAGGAACCGGCTGTCGGAGCCGCCACAATAAGTCCCATGGCCGCGTTCACTTCCAACACCGCCATGGAATACGCAATGGCGCGGGTCAGCGCCTCGCCGCAGAGCACGGCGGATTCCTTCTCCGCATACGGAACGCCCGACTGCGCGGCAGTACGATACACTTTCCACGCCTCGCCGCCGATCAGGCCGCTTAGAGACCGCCTCGGTTGTCCCAGCGGCTCGTGGACAGACGCCTCCATAATCTGCAGCGACCGGTCCAGCCGCTCCCGCACGGACTGTTCGCTCACCGAACCCAATTCGATCTCTCTCCCAAGCATCACCGCCGAAATCGGGAGTCCGTTCTCCTCACACAGCTGATACAATTCCTTTCCGGTGGTAAAATCCATACTCATCACGTTGTCTCCAGTCTTTTCTCAAATTTGTATCAACATAAGATCATGTACCAGTTCGTTTTCCCGAATCTCCTCCAGAAAATAATCCGGTATACTTTCATCCGATTCCACAATCAGATACCCCGTGCCGCCCTTATAATCACGGTAAAGCCTCATAAACGCGATATTGACGCCGTGATTGCTCAGCACCTTCGTCACATGGGCCACCACGCCTGGACGATCCGCGTGTTTGACAATCAAAGTACTGTAGACGCCGGTAAACACCACATCGATATCATTGATCTGCACAATCCGGATCTTTCCGCCGCCTACAGACTCTCCCCGAATCGTCTGAACATGACCATCCGGACTCTCCAACCGGATATCCACGGTATTGGGATGAGCCGTTTTCGTCTTGTCATCCCACGTAAAATGATACTGAAGGCCCGCTGCATCCGCAATCGCATAGGAATCACGAATCCGCACGTCGTCCGTACCGAAGCCCTGGATTCCTCCCAGCAGCGCCTTGTCCGTACCATGACCTCTGCCCGTCTGCGCAAAAGACTCATAAAGCGTAAACTCTGCTTTCGCGATCGGCCTCCGGAACAGCTGATACGCCAGAAGCGCGATATTTACTGCTCCGGCCGTATGCGAACTGGATGGGCCGATCATATTGGGACCGATCACGTCAAAGAGGCTGATATAATTCATAATGGTCTCCTTCAATTCTAATAGATTGCGCGGATTCCCAGATCCGAATCCAACGTGCCCATATTATACAGAATCAAAATATCCGTAACTTCCGGGTGCTCCTTGATAAACGCTGACGGCCCCTTCCGGTAAGAGCGGGTATCAAACACATAGATCCGCCGGTAGTGATGCGTCAGGAACGGAACCAAAGAATTAGCGTAGCTGTCCTTCAAAAGCACCAGCTCCCGCTCTGTCTCCGCCGTCTCGTTCGTAATCGTAATCAGAGAGTGCAGATTATCCAGAAACAGGGAATATTTGTCCTTTTGTTCCAAATATTCCAGATTATAAAGACTGTCGCTGGTCTCGCCTGTATCCATATATTCCACCGTAAGGCGGTCTTGTGGGTTTACATAAATCACGATCCGGTCGCCAATCCGCGTATAATCATTGACCTTCGAATATACAGTGCCGCGAAAATCTTCTGTCACTGTCTCCGCCTGCAGCTCCTCCAGCGAAACAGGCGCAAACCCGCGGTCCCGGCAGAACGCCAGATAACCGGCATACGCTCCGAACGTCGTCCAATGATGATCCAGGCGATAATAGATCTGTCCTTTTTCTTTCGCAGTCCGCAGAAATTCCTCGCAGCTGACCGGCTGAATTCCGCTTCTCTCCCACAGTTGCCGGATCGTCTCCGCCTGGCTGTACATCGGCGCGTCGTCCGGAAGCAGATCTTCCAGAATAAGGGACGCCGTAGGAACCAACATCAGGCGAAGCTCCAGCCGGCGGTCTTCCGTCTTCTCCATTTCCGCGATCTTTTGCGAAAAATTCTCTAAAATCTCTCCGATTTTTTCCGTATTCACCGGTTTCTCATAGTGTTCAATCAGATACCCGTCATCCGCAATATAGACTCCGTTAATCTCCTTCCGCCCTGCCAGCAGTTCCGCCTGCGTCTTGAGTCCCATGAAAAAATCGCGGAACAGGAAATGGTCGGACAGATACGTACTGATATCCGACATAAACTGGCCGCTTTGCAGATTCTCCCAACTCAGCTCAGGCAGCTCTGCCAGATAACGGTTCTCATTCTCCGAAAAGGTCCCCCGGGGAGACACCGCAAAGCCCAGCGTCAGCATTATAACTCCCGCGGCCAAACACCATGCGGTAATCTCACGGATTCGTCTGTCTCCTCCCATTTGTTTCCCATTCCTTCTCTATTGATTCTCTTAAAAGCGAAAATACAAAAACGGATTATACGTATCGCTCACCAAATACGCCGTCGCCAGCAGAAACAGACCTACATAACCCACGGCGCACGCACAGGCCAGCACACTTCTGCGTCCGGCCGTCAGTCTCTCCGCCCGGCTTTGGAGCCAAGGATATACCGGAAAAGCGAAAAGAACCGCAATTACCAGAAGCGCCGCGTAGTTTCGCAGATACCACAGACACTCCCGCCCCCACCAGGCATTGCCTCCGCAGCCGATCATAGACAGAAGATACTGCCTGAGCGCCGCGCCGTCATCAAAGACAAAGATCACAAAGCCGGCCACTACGATTAGCAGCGTATAGCAATGCTTTAAAACTGCCGGAAGCGCCTGCAGGTATTTTCCCCAGACATACTTTTCCAATACCAGAAGCACACCGTAATATAGTCCCCAAAGCACGAAATTCCATGCCGCGCCGTGCCATAGACCGGTCAGGAACCAGACAATCAGCATATTCCGCAAATGCTTAGCCACACTGACCCGGTTTCCGCCCAGAGGGATATAAACATAATCGCGAAACCAGCTGGACAGCGAAATATGCCATCGACGCCAAAAATCCGTTATTGACACAGCTGCGAGCGGATACCGGAAATTCTCTGGAAAATGGAACCCCAACATCCATCCCATGCCAATCGCCATATCACTGTAAGCGCTGAAATCAAAATACAGCTGCAGCGTAAATGCCGCCGCGCCAAGCCAGGCCGTCGCCGCCGAAGCCTGCCCCGCCTCCAAAGTCCGAATACTCTCCCAGAGCGTACCGACCTGATTGGCAATCAGTACCTTCTTGAAAAGCCCCTGCATAAAACGCAGAATCCCTTTTTCTATCTCACCGCGGCATATCACTCTCTCATGCAGCTCCCGGTTCACCGTGGAAAATCGGACAATCGGACCGGCTACCAGCTGCGGAAACATGGACACATATGTCAGATACGTCAGATAGTTTGACTCCATCGGCACCTGTCCACGATACAAATCGATGATATAACTCATGCTCTGAAAAGTAAAAAAACTGATTCCAACCGGAAGCCCCAGGCCCAACGGAGCGATGGAAGCGCCGCAGATCTGATTGACCGTACCGATCAGAAAATCCGCATATTTAAAAAAAGCCAGTACCGACAGATTGATTGCCACTGAACTGACCAAAAAGAGCCTGCGCCGCGCTTTTGTCGTCCCAAAACGTCCCATCAGACGTCCGTTGGTATAATCGACCGCCGACGCAAAGAGCATCAGCACAATATAAACCGGCTCTCCCCACGCATAAAAAACCAGGCTGAAAACAAGCAAAATCCCATTTTTCATAGAAAATGGGACTGCGTAATACAAGATCAGGCACAGGGGCAGGAAAAAGAACAGGAACGGAATACTGCTGAATACCATCTTATTCCCTGCCTTACTGAAGCCCGGCTTCAATGATATCTTTGATTGTGTCTGCATTCTCGGAGATAACCAGATAGATGTAATCCCCGCATTCCTCTACAGAACTGCCGCTGACAATATCATACTGATCCGGCAGATAATTCTCCATCTCCGCCGCTTTCTGATCGATCACCTGCTGCAGGGAATCCGCCACAGACTGCCGATCCGCACTGCCCGGTTTCATGATCACGATCGTTTCCGCTGACGTAGCCATCTCTGACATGACGAACAAATACTCTTCCGCAGCGGATACATCAATGCCAAAATAATTGGAAATGAATTCTTCCGGCACCTCCATGGGTGAATTCAGTTCCACCGCCTGGGTAATCTCTTCATAAATTCCCGTCAGGACATCCTCTCCATCGTTTTCCGTCTCGTCAGACGAATCCGCGGCGCCGTCTCCTTCAGCAGTCGTTTCCGCTTCCGCCTCAGACGGTTTCTCCTGCTCCGGTGCCTCCGCCTGGGACGTTTCCTCCTGCTCCGGCGCGTTCGTTTCAGGCGTTTCCGTCACGGTTGTCTCTGCCGAATCCGACACAGCCGCTGTTGTCTGCGCCGTTTCTGACGCCGTCCCCGGCGATCCGCAGCCACCCAACAGTACTGCCGCTGCCAACAGTCCCGCATATCTTCTCAAGGCCTTTTTATCCGTCATTTCTCTTCTCCCTTATCTTATGGTTCATTTCCTTTCGGGGCTTCGTCGCATCGGTCTGTACTTTCCGCATTCACTGAACCGTCATAACACCGGGGCCTGCGGGAATCTGCGCTGCCGCTTCTGCACCGGTGCCTTCCAAATCCGCACCGGCCTGTGCAGCCGCGTCAGTCTCCTGCACCGCTACTCCCGGGCCATTCAAGGCATCCGGGCCGCCCATTATATCCGGGCCGGCCGCCGCACCAGACGCGGCAACCCCCGGACCGGACTCGCCGGCTCCTGCCGTCTCTGAATTTGCCGCTTTCAAAATCTCTCTTATCACCTCAAGATTTGCCTTCGCATAGGCGCGCAGTACCACAGACCATACGTCATACGCGGCATTCTTCAAATGTACATAGTTATCGCTGCTGTAGGAAGATCTCAGATCTCCATTCTCATCCGCCAGCGGATTGGCCACATCCACAAACCCCCAGCCCTGGGCTATCGCCAGATTCTTCATGGCCTCATTATATCTGCGGACATTGTCATTATAAAGATTTCCCTTCGACTTGCCCCGCACCGTGTAGGTCATGCTCATCAGATGGACCTCTATATCCGGGCTCTTCGCCTTAATCCGGTTCACCAGCTCTATGTAATTCGCGCAGGTTCCCTCGATGCCGGTGATATTGATATCATTCAGACCAAAAAACAGAAACACCTTCTTCGCGCCCATCAGAGCGATGGAATCCTCCACCAGCCGCTTCTCCCCCTGATAGACAGGATGCAGGCTCTTGGAAGTTACCGGACGCAGCGCATTGTAGGTGGAAAAACTGACCGACGCCAAGAACTGCAGCCTCCCCAGCCACGTATCGCTCCTGGCCATCGCATAATTCCGAAAGCCTTGCAAAACCGAGTCTCCCACAAACACGCTGTTATCAAAATACGCGTCGATTTCCGCTTCTGTTATCTCATCTGTCGCCGCTTCCGTCTCCTGCTGGATCTCTGTTGTCTCCATTGGACGCGCAAGACCATCTATCGGAAATGAAGTTATCATAAGTATCAATGCGCAGGCCGTACAGCCAACACGCAGAGTCCTTTCCTTCATAATGATATTCTTCCCCCTATTGTCGAATTCTGCGATATAAGTATAGTACAGGAGTTTCTTTTCTTCAAGAAGAATCTCCTAAAAATTCACGGAACGGACAGCGGCGGTTCCGGGGCGCCGCTGCCGAAGCCTGCCGCGCATCTAGCTCCGTTCTTCTATCTCCTTAATCATCCTTACACGGTTTTTATGGCGCTCCACATCCAACGGTTCCGTATCCAGCCACGCGTCGATGATCATCTTCGCCAGTTCCACGCCGACTACCCGCGCGCCGAACGCCAGGATATTCGAATCGTTGTGCTGCCGGGACAGCTTCGACGTATACGGTTCGCTGCACACGCAGGCGCGGATCCCTTTTACTTTATTCGCCGCAATACTAATGCCGACGCCGGTTCCGCAGATCGCGATTCCCAAAGGCGCCTTTCCCTCCGCGACATAGCGGCCAATCCGCTCCCCATAGACCGGATAATCTCTCGTATCTTCCTCGCTGTTCCATCCCAGATCAACAACCTCGTAGCCCTTTTCTTCCAGATGTTTTATAATCTCCGGCTTCATATCCTTCGCTGTCGGATCATTTGCCAACGCTATTTTCATGGTTCCCTTCCTTTCTATCCACAAAATGTACCGCCGCGGCGGATTCTGCTGCCGCGCCCTTTTCCGTAATCTGCCCTATCTGCCGTAGACCTTCTTCACACTGTCGAGCCTTGCGCTCATATTTAACAGCATCATGTCCGCAACGGTAAACGCCGTCATCGCCTCCACAACCACCACTGCTCTTGGCACAATAATCGGGTCATGCCGGCCCTTAACCGTAATCTCCGTGTTCTCACCGCGCCGGTTTACCGTCTGCTGCGGCTGCGAAATGGAGGGCGTCGGCTTAAATGCCGCCCGCAGAACAATCGTATCCCCGTCGCTGATACCCCCGAGAATCCCTCCCGCATGATTCGTCGTCTTGGAAATCCCACGGTCTCCGAAATCGCGAACCGCCTGTTCCTCTCCGGAGGCACGATCCTGTATATCCGCAGACGCAGCGTCTTTCCCGCCGCGCTCCAGCGCTTTTCTGCTGCGAAAACCATCATTATTCCGTGATCCGACGTTTAGGGCGGCAGCAAATCCGTCTCCAATCTCCACGCCTTTTACCGCTCCGATGGACATCACCGCATGCGCCAGACGTGCATCCAGCTTCTCAAAGACCGGCTCCCCGATACCTGCCGGAAGTCCATTCACCAGGCACTCCACGACGCCTCCCACGGAATCGCCGGCAGCCATCATCCCTTCCAGATAGCGCTCCGCTTCCGCAGCAGCCGCCGCATCCGGCATATACATGCGGTTTTCGCCTGCCTGCGCCAGATCAAAGCGCTCCTCCGAGATTTCAATCGGCCCGACGCTTCTGGTATAAGCCGTCACCGTAACTCCCAGCTCCGCAAGAAGCCTTGCCGCCACGGCTCCGGCCGCCACACGCCCGATGGTCTCGCGCCCCGAAGAACGGCCGCCGCCGCGATAATCGCGAAATCCGTATTTCTCGTCGAATGTAAAATCCGCATGACCCGGCCTGTATACATCCATGATCGCACTGTAGTCATGGGATCTCTGATCCGTATTTCTCACAAGCATCGAAATCGGCGTACCCGTCGTCCTGCCCTCAAAGACGCCGGACAGGATCTCCGCCTGATCGCCCTCCCGGCGCGCGGTCGCAAAACGACTCTGACCGGGTTTACGCCGATCCAGATACTTCTGTATATCTTCTTCACGCAAGGAGAGACCGGCCGGACAGCCGTCCACTGTCACGCCCAGTCCTCGTCCATGGGACTCCCCCCATGTCGTCATCGTAAGAATCGTTCCCCAGGTAGAACCTGCCATACAAATTCCCCTCTACGTTCCCGCACGGCGTATCCGCGCTCTTCTCCGGCCGCATCCGCGGCCCCGTAGTTTATTGCTCCGCCTGCAGCTTTACAATCTCGCAGCAGTTCGGCTCGTCCACATGTACCGGATTCGCGCTCATCACAAGCAGACCCTGCTCGTAATTCACCGCGAAGAACGTGATGGTCCCGGTTTCATGATTAATCGCAGCCACATGCTTATCATCCGGGAATACGGCCAGATCCTTCGGATACTCGCCGCTGACCGGCAGACAGCAGAGCATGGTCAGAAGTCCTGTCGCCGCATCCCTGCTGTAAACGCTGATCGTATCGTCGCCCGCATTGCTGCAGTACAGATATTTCTCATCCGAGGAGAACCGAATTGCGCAGGCCGCGGTCAGCTGGCTGTGCCGCTCGCCCATAGAAGGAATCCGCTGGATCCGCTCCAGCTTCGGAACCTTCGGGCCGGTCTCATACGTATAGACGTCAATGATATTAGCCACCTCATACATAAGGTACATGTATCTGCCGTCCGCGCTGAAAATAAAATGCCGCGGCGCGGACTCCAGATCGCAGGAGATCGTGTCAACCAGGAGCATCTCTCCCTCCGACTCGCTCATCCGATAAACCTTAAGCACGTCCATGCCCAGATCCGCAGCCATAACATAATTTCCATCCGGCGTCGTGCGGACGCAGCTGACATGAGGCCGGAAGGTTCGATCCGCCACGCTGCCCAGGCCCTTATGGTAGACGCCGGCCGCCACGCTGCCCACGCTGCCGTCCGGATTCAGGTGCATCACGGTCGCCTTGCCGTCATGATAGCCGGCCACATAAAGATATTTCCCTTCCGCGTCCACAGAAAGCTGGCAGCCGCGCATCCCGCGGATATTGGCCGTATTCAGGCGGCTGATGGATCCATTTTCCAGGATGCGGAAGGACACCACGCCTTCATCGGCAATCGAATACAGCGTCCTGCCGTCAGGAGACGAAACCAGATAGGAGGAGTTGTCCACATCCACCTCGCAGCGCTTGACAAACACTCCTTTCTCCACGTCGACATCGTAAACCGTAATGCCGCGGGCATTTCCTATATAAGAGTAAGAGCCTACATAAGCTACGTATTTGTCCTTCATCGGCAAGAACCCCCTTATTCTTTCATTCATTTTCACTGGCTCTGCTGCCGGACAGAAACGTCGGAAACCGCGTCCCCTCTCCAGCGTTTTCAGTATAGCACATCTTCGGAAAAAAATCTATTGACATACGCATTTTTTTCTGTATAATGGTATTTGCGTTTTGTTTATTATTTCTAAACTTTTGACTTATTTTATTGTCAGTTAGTATTTGTAAACTTTTTGGTTAGTATTGATTGTTGTCAGATATTGGAGGCCATGAATGGATATTGGGGCTAAATTAAAGGAGCTGCGCGTACTGAAAGGCCTGACGCAGGAAGAGCTGGCGGACCGTGCAGAGCTGTCGAAGGGGTTCATCTCGCAGGTAGAACGCAATCTGACCTCTCCTTCCATCGCCACGCTAATGGATATCCTGCAGTGCTTAGGCTCCAGCACCTCGGAATTCTTCAGCGAAAGTCAGGAGGAACAGATCGTCTTCGGCAAAGAAGACTACTTCGAGAAATATGACGGCGAGCTTAAAAATGTTATTCAGTGGATTATTCCCAACGCTCAGAAGAACGAAATGGAGCCGATTCTTCTGAAACTGGAGCCTGACGGAGCCACTTATCCGGACAATCCCCACGAGGGCGAGGAATTCGGTTATGTGATCCAGGGCACGATATCCATCCATCTGGGCACGAAAATCCATAAGGCAAAAAAGGGCGAATCCTTTTATTTCACGTCCGATAAGCAGCATTATCTGTCTACTAAAACCGGCGCGACTCTTCTATGGATCAGCTCGCCGCCAAGCTTCTAAATTAACACGCAGCGCAGCGCACGATTCAGGGCAGACTGCCCGTTCCGGTACGCAGCCGCTATGACGTCCCTGACTGCGGCACACGATAAAGTATCCCGGCATGGCCGGAGGTCTGACACAGGAGGATACGAACCATGAGTCAATCATTGATCGATCTGGTCAATATTTCCAAGAGCTTCGACGGGGAACTGGTTCTCGACGATCTGAACCTTTCCGTAAAAGAAAATGAATTTGTCACGCTTCTGGGACCCAGCGGCTGCGGCAAGACCACGACGCTGCGCATCATCGGCGGCTTTGAGAAACCCGACACCGGCAAAGTGATCTTTAGCGGCCAGGATATCACGAATCTCCCGCCCAACAAGCGCCAGTTAAATACCGTATTCCAGAAATATGCCCTGTTCCCTCATATGAACATTTCGGAAAATATAGCGTTTGGCCTTAAAATTAAGAACAAACCCAAAAGCTATATCCAGGACAAGATCAAATATGCCCTGAAGCTGGTAAATCTGGACGGCTACGAAAACCGTACCGTAGATTCCCTGAGCGGCGGCCAGCAGCAGCGGATCGCCATCGCGCGCGCCATCGTAAACGAGCCGAAGCTTTTGCTGCTAGACGAGCCGTTAGGCGCACTGGATTTAAAACTGCGCCAGGATATGCAGTACGAACTGATCCGGATGAAAAGGGAGCTCGGCATCACATTTATCTATGTGACGCACGACCAGGAGGAAGCCCTCACCATGTCGGACTATATCGTGGTCATGAACCAGGGCTATATCCAACAGATGGGCACGCCGGAACAGATCTACAATGAGCCGGAGAACGCCTTCGTGGCGGACTTTATCGGCGACAGCAATATATTGGGCGGCACCATGATCCGCGACGAACTGGTAGAGATTCTCGGCGCACGGTTCGATTGTGTGGACAAGGGCTTCGGCAATAATACCCCCGTAGATGTGGTCATCCGCCCTGAGGACGTGGAGCTTGTGGCACCGGAACAGGGCACGCTCGTCGGAACCTGTTCCCACCTGATCTTCAAGGGCGTTCACTACGAGATGGAAGTCACGACGCCTGACGGCTTTGAATGGCTGGTGCATAGCACAAAACTCTGCCCGGTCGGCCAGAAGGTAGGCATCCATGTCGATCCCTTCAACATTCAGATTATGAACAAACCTGCATCAGAGGACGAGGAGGCTATTGGAGTCAATGAGTAGAAAACTGCTTGCCGGCCCATATCTCATCTGGGTCATCGGATTCACGGTCATCCCTCTGCTGATGATCGTCTATTACGGCCTGACCGCTTCCTCCGGCGCGTTCACTTTGGCCAACATAGCCGCCATCGCACAGCCGGAACATGCCAAGGCGCTGTGGCTGGCGCTGCTGCTCTCGCTGATCAGCACCGTGGTTTGCCTGCTTTTGGCGTTTCCGCTGGCCATGATCCTGCGCAGTCGCGGCGTCGGCAAAGGAAGCTTTGTGGTTTTCCTGTTCATCCTGCCGATGTGGATGAATTTCCTGCTGCGCACACTGGCGTGGCAGACGCTCCTTGAAAAAAACGGCGTTATCAACGGCATCCTCGGATTCCTGCATCTGCCGAAAATCGCCATCATCAACACTCCGGCCGCCATCGTTCTGGGTATGGTTTACAACTTCCTGCCGTTCATGGTGCTGCCGCTCTATAACGTGTTAAGCAAAATCGACGACAACACGATCAACGCGGCCCGCGATCTGGGCGCTAATTTCTTTCAGACGCTTGTATGGGTGTGGATTCCCCTAAGCGTGCCCGGCATCATCAGCGGCATCACGATGGTATTTGTGCCGGCGCTGACCACGTTCGTCATCTCCAACCTGTTAGGCGGCAGCAAGATCCTCCTGATCGGCAATGTGATCGAGCAGGAATTTACCAAGAGCGGCAACTGGAACTTGGGATCCGGTCTGTCCCTTGTGCTGATGGTTTTCATTTTGATCAGCATGATGCTGGTGGAAAAATATGATAAGAACGGAGAAGGGACGGCCTTCTAACAACGCCGGAACGCTCTGCACGAACAGCAAAACCGAAAAAGGAGTTCCTATGAAAAAGAGTACGGAAAAAATCCTCCGCGCCGCGGAAAACGGTTATTTGGGCCTGATCCTGGTATTTCTCTACGCCCCTATCCTGACCATGATGGCGCTGTCCTTTAACGCGTCTAAGTCCCGTGCCCAGTGGGGCGGGTTCACGCTGACCTGGTACACGCAGATGTTTGACAGTTCCTCCATCATGGCCGCGCTCTACAATACGCTCTACATCGCCTTTATGTCGGCCTTTATCGCTACGGTTATCGGGACGGCGGCGGCCGTAGGCATGAACAGCATGAAGCGTACGCCGCGCGCGGTTCTGACCAGCCTTGGCAACATTCCCATGCTGAACGCAGAGATCGTCACCGGTATATCCCTGATGCTGGGCTTCATTGCCTTCGGCATCACGCTGGGACGGACGACGATCCTTCTGGGACATATAACCTTCAATCTGCCCTATGTGGTCCTAAGCGTTATGCCAAAATTAAAGCAAACTAACAAGAGTATCTATGAAGCCGCCCTGGATTTGGGCGCTTCCCCGGTCTACGCATTTTTCAAGGTTGTGTTCCCCGACATTATGCCGGGCGTGCTGTCAGGATTTTTGCTGGCGTTTACAATGTCGCTGGATGACTTCATCATCACGCACTTCACCAAGGGCGCCGGCGTCAATACACTGTCCACCCTGATCTACAGCGAAGTCCGCAGAGGCATCAAGCCGTCTATGTACGCGCTGTCCACCGTTATCTTTGTAACAGTTCTGGCACTTCTCATCATCGCGAATTTCGCGCCTGGGAAGAAGAAAGGCGAGGAAGCGGCATAGCCGTACCCACACTACGCTTACAACGTCCGAAAAAGGCGTTCATGCTACCGGTTCGTCCGGTACGATAATTAAGGAGGATGTTCATTATGAGAAGAAAAATCTATGCTGCAACTCTGGCCGTCACACTGGCCGCGTCTCTGATCCTGGCCGGCTGCGGCTCCTCGGGCAACACCGCCAATGGGTCGGGAAATTCCGATCAGAACGAAGCTTCCGCCGCCCCCGGCAGCGCAGGAGAAGTTTACGTGTATAACTGGGGCGAATATATCGACGAAGAAGTCATTGATATGTTTGAGGAAGAAACCGGTATTCATGTCGTCTACGACATGTTTGAGACCAACGAGGAGATGTACCCGATCATCGAGGCCGGCGCGCGCAACTACGACGCGGTATGTCCGTCCGATTACATGATTCAGAAAATGATTACGAATGATCTGCTGGCGGAGCTGAATTTTGATAACATTCCAAACTATAAAGAAATCGATCCGGAGTATATCGAACGTTCCAGGGAATTTGACCCGGAAAACAAATACTCTGTACCGTATACCTGGGGAACGGTCGGAATTCTCTACAACACCAGCATGGTGGCGCCGGAGGACGCCCCAACCGGCTGGAACGATCTGTGGGATGAGAAATTCAGCGGCGAAATCCTGATGCAGGACAGCGTGCGCGACGCGTTTATGGTCGCTTTAAAGGCCCTCGGATACTCCATGAACACCGAGGACGCAGATGAGCTGGCAGTCGCGAGAGATCTTCTGATCGAGCAGAAACCGCTGGTGCAGGCTTACGTCGTTGACCAGGTACGTGACAAGATGATCGGCGGCGAAGCGGCGATCGGCGTCATCTACTCCGGAGAAATGCTGTATATCCAGGAGGAAGTAGCAAATCTCGGACTGGACTACTCCCTTGAGTATGTCATTCCGGAGGAAGGCACCAACGTATGGATCGATTCCTGGGTAATCCCGAAGAACGCGCAAAATAAGGAAAACGCAGAAAAATGGATCGATTTCCTGTGCAGACCGGACATTGCGAAAATGAATTTCGAATACATCACCTACGCGACACCCAACAAGGGGGCGTTTGATCTTCTGGATGAAGAACTGCAGAATAACAAAGCGGTATTCCCGGACATCGAATCGCTGCAGAACTGCGAAGTATTCCGTTATTTGGGCGAGGAAGTCGATCAGATGTATAACGATATGTGGAAGGAAGTCAAATCGAAGTAGAACCCAAAAGAAAGCTTTCATAGTAAAAGGAGCATACGTATGGAAATCTACGAACTGCTGGAGCAGCTGCTGACACATGTGGTGGATATCGCGATCCTGGTGTTTGAATTCGTAGGCGTGTTTGTCATCATCATCTCCGGGTGCCGGGGCATCCTGGATTATATCAGAAAAAATCCGCAGATCCGTCTGAATCTGGCTACGGGTATGGCTCTCGGACTGGAGTTTAAACTGGGAAGCGAGATCCTGAGAACGGTAATCGTGCGACAGCTGAGCGAAGTCGCGGTCGTGGCTGCAATTATCGCACTTCGCGCGGCGCTGACCTTCCTGATCCACTGGGAAATTAAGACAGAAAAAGCAGATGAAGAAGCGGCCGCAGAATTAAAGGCCGCCATGGACAATAAAAAATAATCGGCCGACTTCTATTGATTTTATAACAAACCTGGCTAGGTACGGATACAGCCTTTATGCCGTACCTGGCCAGGTATCTTTTTTGAACAGAACCTTCGATGAATGCTGGCAGAGTGTCACCGCGCCTTTTCTGCATGAAGAAACGAGCAAAGCAGAACTGACGCTTTGTTCATATAAAAATCAAATGCGCATCCGCCTTACAGCTGTGCAGCGCCCCGGCAGTATGTCTGACGCACGTCATAATTGTCCTCCAGCACTACCAGGTCTGCGTCACAGCCTGCCGCCAGTCTGCCTTTCCGATGATCCACGCCAAGGCAGCGGGCGGGATTAATGGTGCAGGAATTCAGGGCCGCATCAAACGGCACCTGAGCCTCCTCTACCAACAACTTAAGGCCATGGTTGATCGCCAGCGTACTTCCCGCTATCGTATCCGTTCCCTTCAGATAGGCCAGCCCATTTTCACGAATCTCGATCGGATGCCCGCCAAGTTCAAAATGCCCGCCGGCCGGACAATGCTTCGCCCGGAGAGAATCGCTGATCATAATAGCATAATCTCTCCCTTTTGACGCATAGAAAATATTCAGCGATGCGATATGGGAATGACAGCCATCGCAGATCGCCTCCCCATAGACGTCGCGAATCCGAAGCGCCGCGCCTACAAGCCCCGGCTGCCTCTGGACAAACCCTGTCATTCCATTATATACATGGGTCATGGACATAGCGCCATTGGCAATCCCCAAAAGCGCCTGTTCATAAGTGGCAGAGGAATGTCCCATACTGACCACCACGCCATGCGTACTGCAGTAACGCGTCAGCGCAAAATCCAGATCGTGCTCCGGAGCCAGCGTAATATAGCGGATCATGCCCTGTGCCGCCTCCTGATACTGCCGGAACTGCTCTACCGACGCCTGCGCAATCGCTTCGGGCGGCTGCGCCCCTTTATATTCCATATCCAGATAGGGACCCTCAAAATGAATTCCCAGAATCTCCGCGCCTTCATAACCTTCCCGCACAACAGACGCCACATTTGCCACCGCTTTTGTGAGCACCTCCGGCATCTGCGTTACAGTAGTAGGCAGAATCGCCGTCACGCCTTCCTCCGGGATGCGCCGCATCCATTCCCGCAATCCATCCGGCTCGCCGTCATTCGTATCGAAGCCATACGCACCGTGCGTATGCACGTCGATAAAGCCCGGTACAATGCGCCTGCTTCCATAATCCTCGTCCGCATGCTTTGTCCCATAAGCATATACGGCTGAAATCCGCCCCTCCTGTACATCCAGCTGCGCCGGCATAAACTGGCCGGCCTGCCAAACGCGGGTGCTTTGAATGATCATATTGTTGTCCTCCTTCCGGAATAATCTTTTTATCTGCCGCGCCAAAAACACTCCGATGCCTCAATGCGCTACTTCCATCCGCACGCTCTTTCCCTTAATCTTCACATTCTTCATGGCTTTCATAACCAAACGGGCGCTTTCCTGGGGGACATCCACAAAGGTATAGGCGTCAAACATGTCGATACTGCCCACCAGCCGTCCTGAAATTCCGCTTTCACCGGCGATCGCGCCCAGAATATCGCCCGGTTTCACATTTTGATCTTTTCCGATATTGATAAACAGGCGAACCATGCCGTCCGCGCCCTCGCGGCGGCGTTCATAATGACCGCGTCCATAGCGGTCGTCGCCGTGGCTGTACCTTCCGTACCGGTCTTCGTTATGACCATATCTTCCATACCGGTCTCCTCCACGCGCGCCGCGCCGGTCCAGATCGTCCAAAGACCTGGGCAGAACTCCGCTGTCGGAGATATCTTCATTCTCCTCGCCCATGGACATCTTAAGAAGCGCTGCCGCTACATCCATGGATGTGTACTCGCCCTCCAAAAGCTTTCTCTCCACCATGTCGATCATATCGCTCAAATCCGTATCCCGGATCAGTTCCTCCGCCTGCTCCATAATCTTATCCACCTTGATCGCCGTGATATCGTTCAGCGACGGAATCGGCTGCGGAATAATCTTTGTTTTACAGTACCTCTGAATGTCGCGCAGTTTATATACCTCCCGACCCACCGCGAAGCTGAAAGCGATCCCCGAGTGCCCTGCGCGGGCCGTCCGTCCGATCCGATGGACATAATATTCGTCGTCCTGCGGAATATCATAATTAAAGACAGCTTCTACATTGCCCACATCAATACCGCGGGCCGCCACGTCCGTAGCTACCAGAATCTCTGTCTTGCCGGTGCGGAACCGGTTCATCACCTGGTCGCGCTGCATCTGCTTCAGATCGCCGTGCAGTCCCTCCGCAAAATACCCCCGGCCCTGCAGCTCGCCCACCAAGTCGTCCACCTGCTTTTTTGTATTGCAAAACGCCATGGACAGCTTCGGCGAATACAGATCCAAAAGCCTGCACATGACCTCCACCTTCGTATCGCGTCTCACCTCGTAGTAATACTGGGTCACCTCAGGTACGGTCAGTTCCTTCTGAACCACCTTCACCATGACCGGATTCTTCTGGAAATTCGCCGCAATCCGCTGAATCTCCATCGGCATGGTCGCCGAGAACATCAGCGTCTGCCGCTCCTCCGGCAGCTCTCCCAGAATGGTTTCCATATCTTCCAGGAAACCCATATCCAGCATCTCGTCCGCCTCATCCAGGATTGCTGTATGAACGTTGTCGCAGCGGAGCGTTTTCCGCCGCATATGATCCATGACGCGCCCCGGCGTGCCGACCACAATCTGCACTCCGTCCTTTAAGCTGCGAATCTGCCTGCTGATATCCTGGCCGCCGTAGACCGGCACCACTTTTACACCATGCATATATTTTGCCAGGCGGCGCAATTCCTCCGCCACCTGAATTGCCAGCTCCCTCGTCGGGCAGAGAATCATCGCCTGCAGCTTCTTCTCCTTCGGATCGACCTTTTGCAGAAGCGGAATGCCGAACGCCGCCGTCTTGCCGGTGCCCGTCTGGGCCTGTCCCACGATATCCCGGCCTTCCATCTGCGCGGGAATCGCCTGGGCCTGAATCGGCGTCGCCGCCTCAAACCCCATCTCCGTCACCGCCCGCAGGATCCTGCTGTCCAGTTCCAAATCTTCAAATCTGACTGTTTCCATAATCTGTCTCTTAAATCCTTTCTGTCAAATATCCGTCATTCTGTTTTCTATCGCTTCCGGCTCCCACCCGCAACACTGGGAGGTGCTGAATCGCCTTCTGTTCACAGCGCTGGGAAGGACTGAACCGCCCTCCGACCGTGGTCTGCCGTCCGTAATCATTCTCCGTGAAAAAACGAGAAGGTTCAAGACAGATTCCTGAATCTTCTCGTTTCACATTCCAGACTATAGCAGAATTCCCAGGGAAAGTCAAGAAAATGTTTACTGCTGCTGCAGGTTACACCTTAAAGCGGTATCCGACGCCCCAGATCGTCTCGATATACTGCGGTTTAGCCGTGTTAAATTCAATTTTCTCACGGATCTTCTTAATATGCACGGTCACCGTAGCGATATCTCCGATGGATTCCATGTCCCAAATCTTCGAAAATAACTCTTCCTTCGTATATACATGATTCGGATTCTGCGCCAGAAAAGACAGCAGGTCAAACTCCTTCGTCGTAAAATTCTTCTCCTCGCCGTTTACCCAGACCCGCCTGGCTGTCTTGTCAATTTTCAAACCGCGGATTTCAATAATCTCATTAACCGGCGCTCCGCTGCTGACCAGTCTCTCATAGCGGGCCAGATGCGCCTTCACCCGGGCCACCATCTCGCTTGGGCTGAATGGCTTTGTGATATAATCATCAGCGCCCAAACCCAGGCCTCGGATTTTATCGATATCCTCTTTCTTCGCCGACACCATGATGATCGGGGTATTCTTCGTCTCCCGGATACGCCGACAAATCTCAAAACCATCCACCCCAGGCAGCATCAAATCCAGCACAAACAGATCAAAATCTTCTTTCAAAGCACGTTCCATACCGACGATGCCGTCCCCGGCAATCTCCACAGAGAAACCGCTCAGTTCCAGATAATCCCTCTCCAACTCCGCGATGCTAATCTCATCCTCAATCAGCAGAATTCTCTTCATGGTATACCTCCTGATATTTCCGAAGCACGAAATGGATTTCCGTGCCGATCCCCTCCTTGCTGGTAGCCCAGATCTTACCGCCATGATCTTCGATAATCTTGCGCACAATGGACAACCCGATGCCGCTGCCGCCTTTCGAAGAATTGCGCGAAACGTCAGCCCGATAAAAACGGTCAAAGATATAAGGCAGATCCCCCGGCGCGATGCCGCGGCCGTTGTCCTCAATCTCCACCTCGACAAAATCGCCTACATCCTTGATGCGAATATTAATAATGCCTTTCTTTTTGTCCAGGTATTTCACCGAATTTCCGATAATATTGTTGATGACGCGCTTCATTTGCTCCGCGTCGGCGATAACCGTCACGTCTTCATCCACATAATTAAAATACCCAAGCTCGATATGGTTCGTATCCAATTCAAGCCCTACTTCTTCCACACAGTCACGAAAATAGTTTGCCACATTAATTTTCGAAAACGTGTATGGAATTTTGTTGGTATCGATCTTGGAATAAAAAGTCAGTTCATCCACCAGACGATCCATGTCGTTGGCTTTGTTATAGATCGTGCGGATATAGCGGTTCAGCATCTCCGGAGACGAAGCCACGCCGTCCATAATCCCTTCCGCATATCCCTTAATTGCTGTAACAGGGGTCTTTAGGTCATGGGAAATGTTCATCAGCAGCGCCTTGCTCTCCTCGTCGTACTGCAGCTTCTCCTCCGTGGACTCCTTCAAACGCACGCGCATCTCCTCAAAATCCTGGCAGAGCTTGCCGATCTCATCCTCGCTGTCGATATCCATTGTAAAATCCAGATTGCCGTTCTGAATCTCATGGGTCGCCTTCTGCAGCTCCCCCAAGGGCTTCAGAATCGACTGGTATACCCAGGCAACCATAACCATAGCCGCCGCCAAAAGAATCAAAATTCCCACGAAAATCCCCTGCGTCATCAAGGTCCGCAGCTCAGGAACATAATTTTCAAAACCGGATATAATAAAAACGCTGCCCTCCGAGCCGTCGCTGAACCGGAAATCATCCTGCTTTACAAGATGTTGAACCTCGCCATCCATATAGACGCCCACATCCACATCCGGATCGGCGCTGCCGTATGCCGGAAGACTTCCCGACAAGTCCTCCCCTCCGTCTTCCAGGCCGGAAAAAATAATCGAGTCTCCTTTACGGACGATCAGATAGGCATATTTCTGCTGCAGATTATTATTCAGACTCTGCAGATACGCAGGATCTTCAAATCGATCCGGCTCGCTGGCCAGCATCTGCTGGATCCCTTCCTGATCACTCCGCGTCAAACGGCTGAAAACCTGTACAGAATTACTCGACAACAGATCCAGTCTCTCAGTCAGGCCATAAGAGCGGGTGAATGCCGCCGTCTGATAGTTAGCCAACACCGAAAAAGCCAGATAGAACACGCACAGCGGTCCGATGGTAACCGTCAGAAATGCAATCGCAAGCCGCGTTCGAATCTTCATGCCCCTTCTCCGTTCTACCGCCGCCCCACGCGGCACAAACTATGACGGGAGTTTTCTGCTCCCCCACAACACCCCTATACTCTTTTGTAGTATACCACATTTGCGGCGGGGTGTTTATAAAATAATTATTAAAGTAATGAAAGGAATCGAAACGACAAATACAGAAATCATGCCCGCCGGCACCCTTTTTGCAAAGAAATACGAACCAAGCGTCACCGGCGCTTGATTCGCATAGAAATACGGACAGAGCGACACCGGCGCCCTGCCCGCATACTGACTTGACAGATACACATTATAATCAGGCTTCCATACGATCGCGTCTTGCGTAGAAAGTGAACAGATAAAGCCCGCACAGACCGACAAGGGCGTATACAATGCGGGACAACCAGGTCATGCTGCCAAACAGAAATGCGACCAGGTTGAAATCAAAGAGTCCGATCAGGCCCCAGTTGACAGCACCGATAATACTGATGGTCAGGGCAGTGTAGTCTAATACTTTGTTGTCCATTGCGAATGCCTCCTTTTCTAAGCCTAGTATGGGCAGCATAGCGGAAAATATACGGAGGTATCCGCTGAATTTACAGATTCACATTCGCTTCTTTCCGCCTGCCGCGCGGTGCGGTCAATCGGGAAGCTGAGATAATATTTCGCGCTCAACATGATCAAAAAGAAACGTCTTATTATAATGGTAGTAACGTTCGCAGTCGTATTGCCGGAGAAAGCGGACGCTGTAAAAACCGGTATTCAAGCTGGTGACAAAAACTACCATTTCCTGGCCGCCGCCAAAAGCAGCTTCCATAAAATCAAAAATATGCTCTAACATCCGCGAAGCCGCATCAAAAAGCTCTTCATGCGCTTTATTTTCGCGGGAAAAGATTTCACACAGCCGCTCCCAGACCGCGGATGCGTCCTGAAGGTGATCCGCCTTAAGGGATTGAAGCGCCTCATCAAGGACTTTCTGGACATCTCTGCAGACGTAATCCTCGTGCCGGTTTAAAAGCCCCGCCTCCTCCTTATATCTGCGCTCAACCTCCGCGCCGGCTGTAAGCGCCTCAAATCGGCCGAGAGCGGTCAGATCCTCTGATGCTGGCTGAATCGATACTCCGCTCTGCGGCTTCATTTCCGAAAAAAGCTCCTGCAGGCGCTCCAGACGGTCTTCACCGTCAGCAACCGCACGAAAAGCATTGTTAAGCCGGGCAAGAAGATGGCTGACCACGCTTAAACACTCGTCAAACGGGGCGCGGGAAAGCTTCCCGCAGACATCCTCGCGGATGACGCCCGCAGCGATCTCATCCACCCGGTAGTCCGTTTCATATTTATAATAGAGCTCAAGATAATTGGCAAAATCCTTGGCAATCGCGGGATGCTGGATATACTGCTCAATCACGTCCCGGTCCACCGTCAAAGAAAGACGCTCATAGACCTCGATCAATCGGGACAAATCCTCCCAGCCGCGCGGCGTGGCAAAGCGCTTGCCGTCCACAGTCGTCTCAATACGGCAGAAATTCTGCTGTTTTACATTCAGATAAGCGACAATCGCCGGGTGTATATTGACAGACTCCGCATACTCCTTCCACACGGCAAAATCCGCTTCAACCTCGATCCGCTTAATGCGATCCAAGGTGACAACGTCAAAATCGCGGACAGATTTATTATATTCCGGCGGATTTCCGGCTGCTACGATAATCCACCCCGCGGGAATCTTATGGCTGCCGAAGGTTTTGGCCTGAAGAAACTGCAGCATCGTGGGCGCCAGAGTCTCGGAAACACAGTTAATCTCATCGATAAAGAGAATTCCTTCACGCAGTCCGGTAGACTCAATCTTGTCATAGATCGAAGCCACGATCTCGCTCATCGTGTATTCTGTGACCGACATCCGGACGCCGTTATAGACTCTCTCCGTAATATACGGCAAGCCGATGGCGCTCTGGCGGGTGTGGTGAGTAATCGTATAAGCTACCAATCCCACGCGGCATTCCTGGGAAATCTGTTCGATAATCTGGGTCTTTCCGATCCCAGGCGGGCCGATGAGCAGCACCGGGCGCTGACGAATCGCCGGAATGGCATACGCCCCGTATTCATCCTTGGCCAGGTAAGCTGCAATCGTGTTCTTAATCTCTTCCTTGGCTCTCTTGATATTCAATTCGTACACCTCCCGCACAATTTATTCCTTTTCGCGCGAACACAGGCACAACTATAATCCCGACTGAAATTATATCACGACTTCCCCAGAAGATGCAACGCAATTCATAGGACATTTGTGAACTGTTTAATAAATAGTTAACGTATTCATTTTTTTGCATACCCTTATGAAAATACTTGTATTGGAATTTCTATTCTGAAAATGTTATACTATAAGCACAAGGAAAGTTTATTTTGCTTTAATTGGGTTACGTTGCAAGTATCCTACTCTATTGCAGAGTGTTCTTCTCCCTTCCGGATATATTTTGCAGCGCTCCCCTATTTCTTTTTCCACTAGGGAAAACCCGCCGGACCGTCCCCCCACTGGTCTGGCGGGTTTTATTTTGTAGAAATTTATAATAATTCAGAAAATTTATTTATTTTAAAACAATCGTATATTGAAAATGCCCTTGAAATATGGTATATTAGGAAGGGGATGGTGTAAGTATGAATGATAAATTATTTAATGGTTACGGTTATGTATACGAGGTCTACAAGACCCGAAGCTTTTCCAAGGCCGCTGAAAATCTGTTTATCAGCCAATCTTCATTAAGCGCGACGATTCGAAAAATTGAAAAACGCATCGGGGTAGAAATCTTCGACCGCAGTACGATACCCATTGGTCTTACAGAAGACGGTGTTGAATATATCGAAGCCATAGAAAAGATCATGGAAATCGAGCATCATTTTTCGTCCCGCGTCCAGCAATTGGATGAACTGGTAACCGGCCATCTGGCCGTTGGCGGCAACGGTATCTATTTATGTCATGTGCTGCTGCCGGTAATCTCGGAATTCTCCCGGCTCTATCCGGGCGTTCAGGTGCGCCTTGTGGAGGCCGCGAGCCCGGATTTAGAGGAACAGCTGACCAACAGCCTCCTCGATCTGGTGGTTGACAACCGCGTGCTGCCGCACGAAGATTACCAGAGTATTCCGATTATCCATGAAGATATCCTTTTGGCGGTTCCCAGCCGCTGGCCTGTCAACGAACAGCTGACACAATACCGGATGACCAGTCAGGATATCCTTTCGGATCGGCATCGGACAGAAGAAATCCCGATCGTGCCGCTGAACAAATTTGAGGGGCTTCCTTTCATGCTGCTCCATGTAGGCAACGATACCCGGCATCGATCCGATCAGCTGTTCTTCCACTATAACCTGTCTCCGCAGGTAGTTCTCAAGGTAGATCAGCAGAATACAGCGCTGACGCTGGCAAGCCACGGGGTGGCGGCTACCTTCATCAGCGACTGTGTCGCGCGAAACATGCAGAACGAAACGGGAGTGACCTATTATCGGCTGCTTCCGGAGTTTGCCCGGCGAAACGTTTACATGTTCTATCAGAAAAACCGCCTCCGTACCAGATGTATGGAGGAATTCATCAAAATTACGGAAAGCACAGCTTTTTAACGGCTGTGCTTTTCCGTCTGCTGACCATTCTTTCGGTTGCCATTTTTTCGCCCGGTTACCGTTTCGGTCAATTCCATTTCGCGCGGTTTATTGCGCCGCCGCCAGATCCTCCGCATCCAGAATCAGCTTCATTGCCCAGGCCGGCACGGACTCATCCTGATACTGATCCTTAATGAAAACAAACGCCGTATCGTAGGGCGGCATTTTCACCGGATAAATTCCTTTTCCGTCAGTGAAATACAAAAGTCCCCGCAGCTTGGTAAATGCCCCCTGCGCCCGCAGCCGATTTACATAGTCAAAAGCAGGACGAAAATCCGTCCCTCCCTTGCCGCTGATTGTAAAATCCCGCATATAGCTCTCCATCTCTTCCCGGCTGGTGATCAGCCTGTCCGAACGAACCTGATCGTCGCACTGGATGATATGGATATTGATCTTCTTAAAATAGCTCTCCGTCTCGCTTAAAACGGCATAAGTCTCATCAAGAAATCTCCGCACCAGCGCCCCGGAACACGACATGGAAGTATCAATTACGAGGACAAAGTCTTCTATGCGGAAGATCTCTTTGGATTCAAGCGGCTCGATTAACGGCATATTTCCGTAATGCTCCATCCCATACGTATAATAAGCATAGTCGAACGCGTCGTCGTCAACCAAAACTTCTTCCTTCAGAACCGCAAATTTCCGCAAAAACCTCCTATAATCACAGCGCTCCCTGTTCTCTGCCTGCACCTGTTCCAGAAGATTCCTCTCGTCCTTCGACTGTGCTTCCTCCTCCGACTGCGCTTCCATGCGGGTCTGCAGCTTCTCCCGGTTATCATTCCAACGGCTCTGACGCGGAATAGCCTGCTTCTGCACAGCTTCCTCCTCCCATAAGCCGTGGTTATCCACCAGAAATTCCTCGGTCATATGCTGAAATTCCGCCTCTGATAATTTCATCTCCTGCAGTTGACGGTAAATCCCCTCCGCCGTCAGTACCCGAAGCTTTTTATTAAGACGCAGATACGCCTCTCGCCGGAACGGCGTCGGTGAAACATGAACGCATTTCTGATACAGTCCGTCAATAATGGATTCCATCGCAATGTCGCACGCCAGATTCCAATAACCTGTTTCCCGCCCGCCCCGGGTATCCATATGACAAAACAGACAGTGGAAAACCATATGGAGATACGCGCGGTTCACATAAACCCTTCCGCGGCGGTACAGGCGAAACAGATATTCCGGATGATAGCGGATCACAAAACCGTCTGTTCCAAGCGTGGGCATGGCCGGATCAGCCTCATAACCGAGACTGCTGAGAGACAGATCCAAAAAATGCATATTCAGATAGAGTTCATCGCGCGCTGTCGTCAGGATACGGACACAAAGGCTGACCGTATCCAACTCATCAAGCTGACGTGCGCGTATCGGATCGACCATGGGGATTCACTCCTCTCAACACAGCGAAAATCGTTTTCTCTTCACAGCGCCTTCCGCGCGATTCCTTTCCATCAGAAAGCTGACCGCGGAGCCGTCCCGGCAGGCGCCGGCAATATCCAAAAGCTTTACGATCATTTCTCCGTCACACGGAATATGGGCGAAGATCCATTCCAGCGCCTGCATATCGCCGTTTTGAATCGCCTGACCGGCCGCGACCAACGTATGCGTACTCAGATATTCACGATAGCGCTTCGCGTACCGCTCTTCCAGTTGATACGGATACATCAATCGCCCCAGGGCCAGCTCAGACACAAGTTCTTCCGGCTCCTGAACCTGGACGTGGGGAAACAGACTGTCGTACTCCTTCATTTGAAACTGTGTCCGAACAAACGCGTTTCGGTACTTCTGACCGCAGCCATGCGTCTCTGTCACCAGAATCCGGGCGGGCGTGTTTTCCACAGCCTCCTCAAAAAACTCAGGGAATATGAGAAGCGCGCATGCAGCTGCGGCATCCGGCTGCAGAGGATCCGGCCAGGCGCCGCGCCGCGCCGCAGCGGCCGCCGGTTTCTGCGGCAAATACCGCACCTCCAATGTCTGCCGCAGCTCTGCCAGGACTTCCCGCATACAGGATCTGCTGCCCTCGTCCACATGAATCGTCATCTGCCGCACGCCCTGACAGCCGGTAAATACCCCCGCTCCCCAGTCAAGCGTCGTACTGTAAAGCTCCAGCTTTTTCAGTTTCTCACAATTATACAGCGCATATGCGCCGACTTTCTCAAGACGCGCCGGAAGCCGCAGCTCCTCCAGACGGCTGCCCCGAAGAACAGGGACATCCTGCCAAAGATTTTCCGACTGCGCGGCCGCTTCCGTATCTGACCACCAAAACGCACCCGGAGGCACGGTATTATCATAGGAACCCTGTACCGCAAACAGATACGGAGCCAGCTCTGTTACCGGAAATCCATTTATCTCGTCCGGCAGCGCTGCCAGACTATCAAGACTGCGGCACTCCAAAATGCGAATGCCGTATGCATTTACCGGCGCAGCCTTTCCATACGATGTCTGAGCCGTCTGCAGCACAGCCCCGGGCCGCGTCAGATATTCACATAGATAAACCATCCGCTTTTACTCCATCCCGGCTGCCCTGCGGTAGATCGCCGCCATATCCGCCTTCTGCAGCACCCGCACGGTGCCCAGATGATCCTTCGCGGTGACGCTGCATTTCTCAGCCAACTCTTCGATCTGCGCCGGGGTCGGATCGATCCCCAGCTCGTGCATATTCGTCGGCATGCCGATCGACCGGTAGAAATCCTCCATCGCCTCGATTCCGGCAAGAATTGTCGCTTCCTGACTCTCCCGCGGTTCAACGCCCAGCACGCGCACCGCCAGTTTCTCAAAACGATCCGGACTGCAGCTGTACACATATCTGGCCCAGCTTCCCCAGATGGCCGTCAGCCCGGCGCCGTGGGCCACATCGAACATACCACCGATCTCATGCTCCAGCTTATGGCAGGACCAGTCGCCGCCATCAGTGCCGCAGCCGGTCAGACCGTTGTGGGAAAGACTGCTCGCCCACATGATCTCCGCGCGCGCCTCGTAATGATCCGGCTGCTCCATCAGGATATGCGCATTGCGGATGACCGTCCGCATCAGCCCTTCCGCCAGCGCGTCCGTCAGCTCCATGCTGTCGCCATGATTCAGATACCGCTCCATCGTATGCATCAGAATATCCGCGCAGCCGCACGCCGTCTGATAAGCCGGAAGCGTCATGGTCAGTTCCGGATCCATGATGGCGAACTTCGGCCTGGCGATATCAAAATTGCTTCCCCGTTTCATTCCGCCCTCGTCTTTGGTAATCACTGCGGAGTTGCTCATCTCGCTTCCCGCCGCCGCGATCGTCACAATCGCGCCAACCGGCAGGCACGCTGCCGGCTTCGCCTTAAAATCATAGATATCCCACACATCGAAATCATTGGCGACGCCGTACCCGATAGCCTTGGCTGAATCGATAACGCTGCCGCCTCCCACAGCCAGAAGGAAATCCACACCTTCCGCTTTACATAATTCAATTCCTTTGTAGACCAAAGACAGCCGCGGGTTCGGTACTACACCGCCCAGCTCCACGTAACCGAATCCTTCCGCGTCCAGAATCCGGCGCACACGTCCCAGAAGACCGGACCGCTCCGCACTGCCTCCGCCGTAATGCAGCAGTATCTTCTTTGCGCCCTGCTCCCTAAGGAGCTCGCCCAGCCTGTCCACACTGCCTTTTCCAAACGCCACCTTCGTCGGCGTATAATATGTGAAATTAAGCACGATTTCCGTCCCCTTTCTTTATCTATATCTGTCCATATGATATCCTTTTTCTAGTATACACCGTTTCCGTCTGCGTGTCACGGATTCATTTCCAATTCTTAACAGATTGTCAGAATCCAGTCAGAAACCATTCATTCTCTCCTGTTAAAATAAATATTATCATAAAATATTTTCCAACAAGAGGAGGAACGAAAATGGCTGCATTGATTGGTTTTGCCATGATCATCCTGATCGTGGTTCTGCTGCTGAAGGGCAAAATGGCCCCCATCGTGGTGCTGGCCGTGGTTCCCACCGTCGCGGCGCTGCTTCTCGGCTTCGGACCGCAGGAAATCGGAGGGTTCATCAAAGACGGTATCGGAACCACCACAAGCAACGGTATCCTGTTTATTTTTTCAGTGATCTATTTCGGCGTTATGTCCGACACCGGCATGTTTGACGTGATCGTGAACTTCCTGGTTAAACTGGCCGGCAATAACGTCATCGCCGTCACCGTGGCTACTGCGATTATCGCCACCATCGCCCACTTAGACGGAACAACGGCTACCACTGTTCTGATCACGATTCCGGCACTGTACCCGGTCTACAAATCCATGAAGATCGACGGAAGGATTCTTCTGTGCCTGACCGGCGCCTGCATGGGCGTTATGAACCTGCTGCCCTGGGGCGGCCCCGTGGCCCGCGCCGCTACGGTTCTACAGATGGACGCCAACGAACTGTGGCACATCCTGATCCCAATCCAGATCGTCGGCCTTGTCTTTAATATCGTCGTCGCGGTTCTTTTAGGTATGCTGGCCATTAAGCAGGGGGCAGGCGCAGGCAAGGGCGTGATCGTCGAAGTCGATGAGAAAGCACAGGAGGAAGAAAACGCGCTCCGCCGTCCAAAGCTTCTTATCTTCAACCTGATCCTGACGATTGCGCTGATTGCCGCTCTGTCCACCGACTATATCACCAGCTACGTGGCATTCCTGCTGGCTTTGGGCGTAGCCCTGGCTGTCAACTATCCGGATCAGAAGACGCAGGATAAGCTGATCAAAAAGCACGCCCCCGCGGCCTTGATGATCTCCGGAACCCTGTTCGCTGCCGGCGCCATGGTCGGTATCCTGGACGGAACCGGCATGTTAACCGCCATGGCAAATGCGATCATGGGAATTATCCCGGCATTCCTTGGCAAATTCATTCATGTCATCTTCGGTATCCTGGCGCTGCCGCTGGGTCTGTGCGTAGGAACCGACGCTTACTTCTACGGCGTCATGCCTCTGGTTATGGAAGTCGGCGAAACCTACGGCGTAGCTGCCTTAAGCACCGGCATTACCATGGTAATCGGCAAGAACCTGGCCCTGATGGTCAGTCCGCTTGTCCCGGCAACCTTCCTGGCCACCGGTCTTGCCAACATCGAACTGAAAGATCATATGAAATTCAGCATTCCGATCTACTGGGCCATCAGCATTTGTATGGTCATCATCGGAATTATCATCGGAATCGTTCCGATCTAAGACGGGTATCTTACATACTATTTGCTACCATACCTTTAGGTGCGGGAGGGAGTCCTTATTCGGCTCCTTTCCGTACCGCTTCCATTTGTACGTTCCCGCCTTGTTTGACAAGTTAAAATATGATATACTTGCGAGGCAAACACCGATGACACTTGCGGCAATCGGTGCCTGACAGGCATCTCTACCGAGACGTCAGTCGAGATGGTTTCGTACAGTCTGTTCTCAGAAAGAGGCAATCTTCTATGGCTAATGAAAAAATCCTGGTTGTTGACGACGAACTGCCAATCCGCATGGCGCTTAAAACTGCCTTTGTCCGTGAAGGAATGCAGGTAACTGACGCCAACTGCGGCAAAGACGCCCTTCAGCTTCTGCATTTGCAGAGCTTTGACCTGATCGTTCTGGATATCATGATGCAGGATATCGACGGTTATACAATCCTGCAGTCCCTGCGCTCTGACGGCATCCTGACACCGGTTCTGATGCTCAGCGGCAAGCAGGAGGAAATGGATCAGGTGCTCGGACTGGGCCTGGGCGCCGACGACTATCTGACAAAGCCATTTCATTTATCCGTGTTGATCCAGAAGGTAAAGGCCCTGATCCGCCGCAGCTCTATCTACAACCAGTCGCAGCAGAACGTGATCAGCGTCGGCCCATTCCGCTTTGACACGATGCGCTTAGAATGTTATAAAAATGACCAGCTCTTAAGCTTTACGGCCCGGGAACTGGCCCTGTTCCGGTTTCTTCTGGAACATCCGGGCCAGGTGTTCACAAAAGAGCAGCTGTATCAGCAGGTCTGGAATGAGAATCTGGTTGACGACAATACAATCATGGTATACATGAAGCGGCTGCGCGAAAAGATTGAAGACGATCCAAAAAATCCCAAATACATTACCACCATCAGAGGAATCGGGTATTTGTTCTATGGCCAAAAACAGTAAATTATCATCCTTTGCGGAAATGCTGCACGAGCGCCGCATTCAGATTATCAGCGGCGGCGGCTTTCTCCTTGCGTCGCTGTTTATCATTTATCTGAGTTTCATGACCTACGCCAATTACCGTCAGGAGTTGATCCACTCAGAGCAGGAGGAGCTTCTGACTATGGCCGAGACCGTAGGGAAGAGTCTGGTCAACTATGTGGAACAGGAATTAAAGAGCCTGGATCTGTATTTTACAGCGCTGGAAATGGAAAATACGGCGTCTACCCAGCAGCTTCTTTGGCAAGCCGCCGAAACATATTTAGAGCAAAAAAGCAGTCTCTACGACGCCGTGGCATGTTACGCTGAAGACGGGAACCTGCTTTTTCAAAGAGGCGAGATCGACCTTGACGCTGCGTCGGTCCTTCGCTCAGACGCCGCCGACCATACTGCCATCTGCGGTAAGCAGCTCTGCGACGGCGGCTGGTATGAAATGTTCCTGGCGCGCACCTGCCGCACGGACGGCTCTACTTACACATTTATTTATGCCATGAATCTAAATACCCTCTACTCCTACACCGTACAGCCGGTGCGCATCGGTGAAGGCGGATACTCCGTTGTCAAGGACCGGAACCTTGCCATCATTATGCACCATGCCGCCAATCAGATCGGCATGGACGCCATTTACGACCGGGAAGAGCGCTATCCCCAGCTGGATCTGACAGATCTGACCCGCTGGATCGAACTGCAGAGAACCCAGAAAGAGGGCTACGACATCATCAATTCCTACATCTGGGACGACCCGAATCCAACTCCGGCTTTCCAGCGGCGCATTGTGGCCTACACCACTATCCATCTGCCTGGCGAAGACTGGATCGTCAATTCCACGCTGCCGTTCGAGGAACTGAACCGGCCGCTGAACAGCATGGTCATGCGGCTGATCGTCATGAGCAGCCTGTCCCTTCTGCTCCTGGGCATATTCGTGTACGTTACGACGCTGATCCGTCTGCGATCCGAAAGCCAGCAGAAGGAGATCGTCTACCTAAAGGAAATTAACGAAGGCATGGAACTGATCCGGCACAAAGAAGAGGAACTGCAGCATTATCAGCGGGTACAAAGCATCGGCCAGATGAGCAGCCACATCGCCCATGAATTCAACAATTATCTGACGCCGGTCATGGTATACGGGGAACTTCTGGACGGAGACGCAACGCTGAGTGAAGAGAATCATGAGCTGGTGAAAGGAATTCTGAATTCTGCCGGACAGGCTGCCGGTTTGTCGCGGCGGCTTCTGGATCTCAGCCGTCAGGACTCCGGCACCGCACTGGGCACCCAGTGTCTGACCGAAGATGTCCGCTCGGCATTGGATGTTATCCAAAGACTTGTGCCGGAAACAATCACATTTATAACAGAGATCACTGACCAGCCCCTCTACATCCGCGGCCGCGCCCGGATGGCAGAGCCTCTGCTGATGAACTTATGCAATAACGCATTCCATGCCATGGAAAACGGCGGAACGCTGACGGTTCGGTTGGAGGAAGCGCATGCTTCTGCCGATATCCCGGAAGGCGACTGGGTTCTTCTCTCCGTCGCGGACACCGGATGCGGCATCAGCCAGGATGCGATGAGCAAAATTTTCGAACCCTTCTACACGACAAAGCGCAGCGGCAAGGGCACCGGACTTGGCCTCTCCGTCGTCCAAAATACAGTGACCGCCCTCGGCGGCCAGATCCGCGTAGAAAGCACCGAAGGCCGCGGCACCACCTTCTACCTGTATTTCCCGAAGGCAGAACCGGAAGACAAAGAAGCCCAGCCGCTGATCCGTCCTTCCGACCGCATTCTAGTCGTGGATGATGATCCGGAACTTCTAAAGGCTGTCGGAGCACTATTAAAAGGTCTCCGCTGCAGGGCGGAATGCTACAGCCATCCGGCTGCCGTTCTGTCCAAGCTGCAGAACCAAAAAGATTACTGCGACGTGTTAATTACCGACTACGCAATGCCTACAATGAATGGCCTGGAGCTGGCAGAGATTGTCCGCAAGCTGAATCCCGACATCCGCCTGATTCTAATCAGCGGTATGGAAGACAAACGATTTGAGTGGTATCTGAAAAATGAATTCATCGACGCGTTTATCCTGAAAAGCGAACTGGCAGAAACGCTGACAAAAATGATAAAAAGATGATGCATCAAAGCAGGTGATGGGAATCGAACCCACGTATCCAGCTTGGAAGGCTAGTGTTCTACCATTGAACCACACCTGCGTCTGCCTTGGACCGGAATCGAACCAGTGACACGAGGATTTTCAGTCCTCTGCTCTACCAACTGAGCTACCAAGGCATTTCTTCGAACAGGTTGTATTTTACAATATTTTACGAAGGGTGTCAATGGGTTTTAGCCAAAGGCCAGAGTTTTTTCTCCTGGTTTTTCTCCGTTGACTTCTCTTCCGCCTGCATGAAGACCTTCCCGAATATTTTCTGTCCGGATATCTGTCAAAGGGCAGCGCGTCCAGCCGCGCTGCCTTCCATCCCGGCGCCAGCCGCCCCCATCAGCGCATTCCCGCGCTTCCTGCTTCCTCCGTTCGGCTGACAGTCGGAGTCATAGCCTCATGTTCCTTCCGGATCTCCTCATACAGATGATAAAATGTCCACGCACTGTTATGCTCCGTGACGACCGCCTTCAGCGCGATCCGCGGAACACCGGCTCTGCGCAGATTCAAAAGAAGTTCGTCAATGCGGCGGCTGGTGAAATTATGCATGACGAGAACTTCGCAGGGGATGGGCGAGGCGGAACTGCTCGCGCCAACGCCGCTTCCTGTACTAGAATCTCCAACCGTGCTCTCCGCGGCGCACGCCTCCGACGCCTCAAATCCCGGAATCCCCGCCAGATATCCGATCGTCTGCCCCATCTGCTCCGAAGAAATATTCTTAATCCGCACACCCATGCGCACCAAAACTCCTTTCAGCTTCGCCACATTCGGTGTATTTGAAGGTGTATAGTATAAAACCTGTTCTCTGTTCATCGAGGCGGCTCCTTTCAAAAGCTTTTCATACAGAATGTCCCAGCCGCACGGTGGGGCATCGGCAGCGCATTGGATATGGCTGACAAATGCCGGAAACGCTCGGTTCCTGATTGCCCATGCCGACAATGCCGTAACGAATTTTCTTAGCCATTATTATATTTTACATTCCAATCTCCTCCAGAATCTGGCAGAGCGCATGGTACTGGGCGGCATACGCCTCAGCCCCAGTTTCGAACCGATTCTTCAGCCGATCATTTCCCGCATCCTTCTCCAACGACGCAAATGTGGAAAAAATCGCCAGATGCGGCTCCAGCGTCAGGAAACCTTCATAACCATCCCGGTTTATCGCCTGGTCCAGAATCTCCCGGATCCGGCCGTCGCCGGTGCCGCACAGCACATTCTCATGGCTGGAATACAGCGCATCCTTTACATGAATGTAAGATATGTACGGCCTCAGCATATTCCAGCACGCTGCCGGATCCTCACCGCACTGAACAAAATTAGCAAAATCATAAGCGCTCCTCATGCCCCCGGCCGCGAGCTTCTCCATGAGTTCCACACAACGGCTGCCGACATCGCCATAAATACCTTTTTCATTTTCATGAATCAGGGTTACGCCGTACCGTCCGGCAATCTCCAGAAATTTCTCCATTTTCGCAAAAACCTCGTCTCTGTAATCTGCCGGATCCTCATCCTTCGGCATAAAGAAACTGAAAATCCGCACATACTGACACCCCAAAATTCCGCACATCCGGCAAAGTTCGTCCAGCTGCGTCAGCTGCCGCTGAAAACCCTCCTCATCCCCGATATCCACCTTTCCTATGGGGGAACCAATGGACGACACTTTCACGCCTGCCTTCTGAAGCTTCGGGAGAAGCCTCTCCCTCGCCTCCTCCGCCGTATACTCTGCGATGCCCCTGCCATCCGCAGCACGCAGACAGATATAGCCCATGCCAAGTTCCGTCACCGTTTTCAGCTGTTCTTCGAAATCCGTGCAAATCTCATCCGCGAAGCCGGATATAATGATGTCTTTCTTCATTTCTATCGCCCTCCTATATATAATACTATAATTACATTTCTGGATGAATCTCCCTGCCGTTCCCAGAGCAGGACGCCTCTTAACCCCGCTCTGCATGGGGCGCTTCTTAGGCCATGCGCCAGACAGAATACCCTTATATTTTCGGCCGCACGCCGGTCAGCCGTTCCGCCAACGCCAGGCAGCCTTCCAGCACGTCCGCGTAGGTCGTCTCAAAATCGCCGGTATACCACGGATCCGCGATATCTCTCGGATGATCCGTGAAATCCAGCAGTTTAAAAACCTTTCCCTCCGGATCGCCACCCGTAATCCGCAGCATATTGCGGATGTTCCACTGATCCATACCGATCAGATAATCATACTCCTGATAATCCCGCCGCGTCATCTGCCGCGCGTACTTACCCGCGGTGGAAATTCCCTTCCGCCGCAGCAAATCGCGGGTTCCGTGGTGAACCGGGTTGCCGATCTCTTCAGTGCTGGTGGCCGCGGACGCGATCTGGAACTGGGCCGAACGGTGGAGGCGGTCAATGATGTCTTTGAAGACGAACTCGGCCATGGGGCTGCGGCAGATGTTGCCGTGGCAGACGAATAGTATTTTTATCATTTTCCTGTAACTCCTTATAAGTCCTGTATTTCTTCTCAAATGCTTGATTTTGCAGGTTTTGTAAGCGATCCTCAAATGACGTCTTTCCAAAGTATTTTCTCAAATCGTCTTATACTTTCCCATATTTGTCCCTGCAATATTGGTAAATTCATTGGTACCTGACTTTTATTCTCAACTATATTTATTATAGTAAGATCATAGGTTAGCTTGTCTTTTTTATGGCATAACAATAATCCAACTTAAAATGCTACCACCATACTTGTTACTTATTCAACAGTAAAGTCCCCGTCTTTTTCATTTCAGGGGACCGGCGAAACTGTGAAATTTTCGCCATCTGCCCCGCAACGTGTGCGTATTTTGCCTGGGCGCAAACATTAAGTGTAAATCGGACATTCTAGCTCAGTTCATCACAGAACAGATTACCGGCACTTTCTTGAACAAGTATATTTTCAGAATTATCGCAGCTCATATTTTTCCCTTTTTTACAATCTTTCTAACTTGCAGATTGCCTACCTGAACGGACACCTGTGCCATAATCGGCGGCCAGCCTGCGACTTAAATAGCGGCCAGCCGGG
>CANRHU010000020.1 GCA_947630485.1 uncultured Lachnospiraceae bacterium | reverse complement strand
AGTTTGATTTTTAACCGATCCTGTACGGCGGTTGCCGTTCATTTCATGGTTACTGTTTTACGAACACTGCCCATTGAGCCGGATGCATTTTTTGGGGGCATCACTGCGGAACTGACCGAAATCGTCTGTCGGTTTCACACACTGCCCGAAAGGGCGGGAGCGGCGGAGAAGATTCTTTTTCGAAGACTGAATTTGAACCGCTTAAACGGTGATCTGATGAATGCTGTCAGCGATATGGTCCTGTATCAGGGACGGATGAGAATTTCTGAAATTGCACGAAGAAATGCTTTGTCGGAGCGGAATATGGAGCGGATCTTTTCAGAGAATATCGGCGTCAGTCCCAAGACGCTTTCCAATCTGATCCGCTATCAGCTTGTATGGCAGGAGGTTGCCCGCGGCGGCGCGGATATTCTGAACATGGTGGAAAAATACGGTTACACGGATCAGGCGCATCTTTTGAACGATTTTCGGTTCCGCCACGGCATGACGCCGGCGCAGGCGTTTCAAAATGCCCGGTATGGAACTTTGTAAAGCAGAATTTTCCGGCTGTATATGTCGGATTTTTACAAGACGGACGGAGGAAAATTTGATAGAGTGAAAGAGAAAACCGCATTTTCCCAATCTTACGCAAAGGAGACTCTGCCATGAACACTTTTGAGAACACATTTGAAAAAGCCTGCGGATTTATTTTCCGCAATGCCCGCCCTCTGGACCTGGCGATGTTCCGGTATCGCTTTGAAAACGGTTCCCGTGAAGACGTGATAACCGCTCTGTCCGCCTATCAAAATCCGGACGGAGGATTCGGCTGGGGAGTGGAGGCCGACAATTTTAATCCCAATTCCCTGCCCATGGGTGTCTGGAAAGCGACGGAGTATCTCCGTGAAATCGGCGGGCTTAAACCGGAACACCCGATGATCCGGGGCATCCTGCGGTATCTGGAAAGCGGCGACGGCTTTAATGCGGCGCAGGATCAGTGGGCGAATACGGTTCCGTCGAATAACGACTATCCCTGTGCGGTCTGGTGGAAATATTCGGAAACAGGAGGCCTTTTTGAATTCAATCCCACAGCCGCGCTGGCGGGTTTTCTGATCCGGTACGCTGCGCCGGACAGCGCCCTGTATGAAAAGGGCGTCCGGATCGTGAAAGCGGCGGCGGAATGGTTTCTAAAGGACGCACCGTTGGAGCGGCACATTGCGGGCTGTTTTATTTCACTGTACGAGTATTGTGCGGACGCCGGCGTTATGCCCTTCGATGGAGAAGCGCTGTTAAAAAGGCTGAAAGAGATTGTGGACAGGTCTATCTGCCGCGACGTCTCGCGCTGGGGCGAGTATATTCCGAGACCGTCAGTGTTTCTGACCTCGCGCGGCAGCAGGTTTTACAGCGAAGAGCTTGAGGAGCTCTGCCGTGCCGAGTGCGAATATATCAAAAACACGCAGCTTTCCGACGGCTCCTTTTCCGTTCCGTGGACGTGGGGAAATGACCATAAGGAGTGGTATGTCGCCGAAAACTGGTGCAAGGCCATCATCACCATGGAAAATATGCTGTTTTTACGGGAGTTCGCATCCGCCGCATGAGTGCACCCTGAAAATGAGCTATGCGAGGGGACTTTCTGGATGCTTCTCAAAATTCTGCTCATTGGAATATTGATTGCGGGCGTTTTGTTTTCACGGTAGTGAGTTCCCATAAATTCTTAAAAGCGGACTTTCGATATGCTTATCGGAAGTCCGCTTTTTCTTTCCATGCAAACGGAGCGCCAGTGACGCTTTGTTTGTATTATCTCTATGCAGAAAGGGTGCCAGTGGCACTTTCTGTATTACATCCTCTGAAAAGTCAAAGTTTTCCTCAATTATAGGCATTTAAAATATTCAGTATTTGATTTTAATATTTTACGATTGCCAGTAAATTCACTTATAGTAAATATATAAGATTTGTGCGCACAATAAATCAAAAAATATCAAATGGGAGGTACATATTTGAAGATATCTTTTGTAGATCAATCTCATCTTGGTAAAAAAACAATATTTTATGTAGGAGGACAGGTCGCTGGTGAAGAAGGGAAACATCATATCTCCAATCAGATGTTTGTGGAGGCATATATCCCCAGAGAAATCACGCAGCCCCATCCGATCATTCTGTTTCACGGCGCCGGGCAGACGAATGTAAACTGGTTAATTACACCGGATGGGCGCATGGGGTGGGCCGATTATTTCGTATCTCAGGGATATTGCGTCTATCTGGCAGAACAGCCGGCCCGTGCACGTTCCGCCTATCATCCGGACACCAACGGTCCCGCAACCATTTATCATTCCATTGAATCTCTTTGGAACCGGTTTGTGTCCGATGAGGGCGCCTGGCCTCAGGCTAAAAAGCACACCCAATGGCCGGGTATGGGGACAGACAGTCAGGAAGAAATCCTCCGGCAGTTTTTAGATTCACAAGTAGAATATCTTCCCAGCAACAAAGCCTCTCAGGAATTGGTTCTTTCCGCGGCATCCGAGCTTCTTCGGCTGATAGGGCCGGCTATCCTGCTGACTCACTCGCAGGCAGGGCCTTTTGGGTGGCTTTTGGCTGACCGGTATCCGGAGCTGGTATCCGGGATCATTGCGTTGGAACCGTCCGGACCGCCTTTTTCTCCGGATTTGACCAATCCCACGGCCAAAAACTATGGTATCGCTGACCTGCCGCTTCATTACGAGCCGCCGGTAGAAAAACCGGAAGAATTCAACCTGCGGCTTTTAAAAAGCGATAATCCGGAAAGAAATGATGGTTGGGTTATGGCGGAACCGGCTTCTCAGCTCCCCAATTTCAAAGGAATTCCCATCCTCCTTATCGTAAGTGAAGCGTCTTATCATGCCGGATACGATCACCTGACGTCCTATGTACTGAACCAATGCGGCGTATCGCATGATTTTGTTCGCCTGGAAGATGTGGGAATCCATGGAAACAGCCATATGATGATGCTGGAGCAGAATAACTTGGAAATTGCGGAATTTATAAAAAAATGGTCTGAAAAAAATATCAAATAGGAGAAGAAGAACATGGATAAGACAAAGAAATTTAAGATACCGAATTCATTAACAATTATCGTTATCGCGATGCTGCTGGCTTCCATTCTGACTTTTATCATCCCCGGCGGAAGCTTTGAAAGAGCTGTCAATGACGCCGGAAAAACGGTAGTTGTACCGGGAAGCTTCCACTATATCGAGCAGACGCCCGTTAACCCGCTGACAATCTTAGATTACGTTTTTGACGGGCTCTCTGATGCCGGCTCTATCATCTTCGCTCTTTTATGCGCCGGCGGCGGTTTGGGAATCGTTCTGGCTACCAATATGTTCCAGGGCGCGGCGTGTTCCTTCAGTAAGAAAATGAGCGGGAAAGAGTGGGTCGTTATCGCTGTTCTCATGACTCTCTTCGCGCTGCTGTGCATTCCTATCAATTTGAACTACTTTATTCCTTTTGCGCCTTTAGGGATCATTATTGCTATGGCCATGGGCTATGATGCCCTTGTAGGAATCTCCATTATTATGATCGGCGGTGCCGTCGGTTTTTCCTGTGGCGCCATGAACCTTTCCAACACCGGTACCGCGCAGGCCATTGCTGAACTTCCTATATTTTCAGGTATGGCTTACCGCTTGATCTGCATGATTCCTTTCCTTGCCGTCAGTATTATCTATATCGTACGGTACGGCAACAAAATCAAAGCCGATCCGACCAAAAGTTATATTTACGGTACCAAGCTGGATTTCGGAAGCTTCGATCCGGAAAATGTACCGGCCTTTGAGAAAAGACATATTCCTGTCGCGATTGTTGTCAGTGTATCTATCGCGTACATGATCTATGTGGCCATCTTTTCAGAGCTATCCTATAAGACAGCGTCCTCTATTTTCCTTTACATGGGGCTGCTGTCCGGTATCGTGTATCGTATGCCATTAGACGATATTTGCAAAAATTTTACAAATGGCGTTAAAGGAATGGCAAATACCGGTATCCTGATCGGGTTTGCTTACGCGATTTCCGGAATCCTGGGAGCCGGCAACGTTATGGACACAGTCGTCAATTCGCTGGCTAACGCGTTGGGCCTTTTCCCGGCTATCCTTCAGGCTCCGGCTATGTTTATCATGCACATTATCGTCAACCTCTTCGTAACATCCGGAAGCGGACAGGCCGCCGTTACCATGCCGATCTTCATTCCGGTATCGGACCTGGTGGGAATGTCCAGACAGACCGCGGTTCTGGCCTTCAATTTTGGAGACGGCTTCTGCAACTTTATCCTGCCCCACGCCGCGGCAACCATGGGATTTGTTGGCTGCGCCAATATTCCTTTCCCGAAATGGTTCCAGTTTATTATTAAACTGTTCCTGATCTGGGTTGTAGTTGGCTGTGTATTACTGATGATTGCTACTTCTATGAATTACGCGTAAACGAATTTGTATGCTTCAATAAGTCCAAAAATGATTGAAGCGCCAATGGCTGATAATCGGATTGATAATAGCAGACGGCCGCAGTCCAATACGCGGCGCTGCTGTTGTCAATCCGAAAGCATTTTAAATTCGGATAATCTTTTTGAATCTTCCGCACATACAGTTCCGGCAAAAATGTAATTCCCATCCCCCCGCTTACACAGTCCAGAGCGCTGGGAAAACCATAAACGGATACAACGGTCGAAACCTGAATTCCTGCCCTCTCCAACACAAAATCCGAGATATGACGGATTCGCTGGTTCCTGCTGAATCGGACAAACGGAATATCCGATATTTTCTTCAAATCCAATAAAGGAAAATCGTCCCCATTCTCCGCGCCGCCGTCCGCCTCCAGATGAAACATTTCATGGGCTACCACGCAAAGTCTTTCTCTCAGAACCGGCACACAAACTACCTTTTTGGATTCAATGAATTTCTGTTCGGGATATTCGTCCGGATACTGATGAATCAATATGGCATCCACATCGCCGTCAATCAAAAGTCTTGCCAGCTCCTGGGTATTCTTTTCTACTAACTGTACCTCTACTTTGGGATAGAGGCGATTATATTCCGGTAAAATCTGCGTCAGAATCAAAATGGTATTGTACCAGCTGGCTCCGATGGTCAAATGGCCGCCCGCGTGATTTCGGTTTGATAATTCCTGTGAAAAACGATCCCACAATTCCAATGTCCGGCAGGCTACCTGATAATATAATTCTCCGCTGTCTGTCAGCATCATTCCCGTATTCGTGCGGTGAAATAAAGAACACCCCAAAGACTTTTCGATCCTCTGGACACACTGCGTCAGTGACGGCTGGGCAATATGCAGTTTTTCAGCCGCCCGCGTGATATTTCTTTCTTCCGCAATCGTTTTTACATAAAGAAGCTCCTTTTCATTCATAATCTTACCCCTTTACGCAGATGAAATAATCACCCTTCTCTTTTGTTTTGCTCCAATCGTACCTTTAGTTTACATTTTATTTCAGATTCAGTCAAGTTTTTTGCTCCCAGATATGAAAAAGGCATAAGCGGAATAGGATAATGTTCCGGATGTCGCCCTGTTTTTATGGCAGAAATACAATTCGGGGCTGTGGAAGCCCGTTTTGCGGATATCATCTGGGCAAGAGAGCCTGTGACATCTTCCGAACGGATAAAGCTGGCCGCGGCAGAGCCGTTCCGGAAAAGGCGAAACCGCTTGTGCTTTCCGCTATGAAATGGTATCATGGATGGGCAGAGAATATTCATAAAGGAGAGACATTATGTTTGACACGACAAAACTGCAGTGGACGAGAAAGCCCCAGTCTTATACGATTGGGAAGGAACGAATCGAGATCTTCACAAAGCCCCATACGGATCTGTGGCAGCGCACCTATTATCATTTCCGCAATGACAACGCGCCGGTTCTGCAGATGCGGACGCGGGAGAAGTTTTTCTCGTTCGTGGTGAAGACGGAATTTGAGAGCAAGCACCGGTTCGACCAGTGCGGTGTGGTGATGTATCTGGACAGCGAGAACTGGCTGAAAGGCTCCATCGAGTACGAGAACGAGGTGTTCCAGCATCTGGGCAGCGTCGCCACCAACCACGGATATTCCGACTGGGCGACCACGGAGATCGAAGCGTCCGTCAAATCCATGTGGTATCGCCTAAGCCGCAGGGAGGATGATTTCTGCATCGAGTGCTCCGAGGATGGGGAGCATTTCGCGCAGATGCGCGTCTGCCATATGTGGGAGGCCGCCGATGAGATTGCGTTCGGCGTGTACGCCTGCAGCCCGGAGGACTCCTCCTTCAAGGCGACATTTACCCATATGGACGTCACGGACTGCAAATGGCTGGCCCACGACGGGCAGCAGCCGGACGAGCCGTAAGGGACGGGCAGTGGACGGACAGAAGACGGGCAGGCGGCAGCCGGACGAGCCGTAAGGGACGGGCAGGCGGCCGGATGGACAGAATGTCAAGATTGCCCTAATTTCCGGTCAAGAAGCTGCCTAATCAATCTCTCTTTCATGTGTTATGATACGGTTGTCAGCAGGAAATAACAGCCTGAGGACAAAATCAAATAATGAAAGGAGATTGATATGAGAAAAAATTATGTAACAATGATACTGGCAGGAGCGGCGGCGCTGACGCTTTTGGGTAATTCCGGGGCGGCGGCGAGGATCGCTGAAAATAGAGAGAGGCCTGATCTCGCGGCAGCGCAGGCGACTCCGTCAGACGCCTTCCGCATTGATGAAGAATCGGAGGTCGACGAATTAAAGGTAGTCAACGTGCAGGATATACGCAGAAGCACGGACGGAACCGTAATTTCGGTCGAGTCGACGGAGATAAGTCAGGATTACGCAATCACCGATATGAAGCACAATCTGAAGACGGATTGGAAACAGGGAAATGGTTCTGTCATAACCTTCAGGGGGCTGGATCCCCATGCTGAATACGAGGTGGTGACCCGCGCGGCGGAGGAAGAGTTTGAAGTGGATCCGCGGAAACCGCATTTTATCTCCAGCCAAACGCTGCCCCTGTACGGAAGCCTTCACGTGGATATTTTCTTTGACAAGGAGACGGGAGGCGGACTGATCAAGGTAGATGCGGCGGAGGGATACGGCTACGCGCTGGTCACTCCGGATGGAAAGCCGTTTCCGGAGAGCACAATGCTCATCCAGGGAATCGCGGTGACGGATTCTTTCGGCCGGGAACTTGACCGGGAGATAAGCGGCTATTACATCAGTCCGGAAGACGGGACCATGACCTTCCATGTGCCGGCTGGCGGCGAATACAATGTGGCGATGCGCATACCGGACGGAGAGCAGTATTTTGACAAGGACGTGAAGCTTTCGGTACCGCCGGAGTTCCATAATCTTTACCTCTATTCGGCATCCGGCAGACTGGCGCCGTTTTACGAGACGGTCATTGAACCGGCGAATCATTATACGGAGTACGCGATCCAGAACCAGGATACCGGCGAGCTGTGGTATGACTGGTATCGGCCGAAGCAGGGTGAGAAATCCATTGTCTTTGGCCGGAATTTCTGGAAACTCAGACTGAAGGTTCTTGCCCGTCCGGTCAGTTCTCCGCCTTCGGAGAATGTGGCGACACCCGGCAATGCGGACCGAAGCGAGGAAAGCCGGGAGACATCCGGGAAAGGGATCGGCAGAGCGGTACTGAAAAGTGCGGATCCGAGAACTGTAGGTAAGGCGGTGCTGGAAAGCGCGGACCCAGCCGCTGTGGGTCGGGCGGTACTGAAAAACGCGGATCCGGACGCTGTGGAAAAAGCGATTCTGGAAAGCGTGGATCCGAGCGCTGTGGGCCGGGCGCTGTTGAAAGGCGCGGGCCTTCTGCCCTCAGGCGAAGCGGCGCGGGACGTGAGTTCTGAGGATGGGCAGACGCCGCGGATTCGTGTGAGCCTGCAAGGGAATAAAGAGAAGTAAGCAGTCTGCAAATAAGGACGCAATTTTTCGTAAATTGCGTCCTTACTTTATTTCGCGGATTCTTTTATAATAAGGGTAAATGACAACAGCTGGAAGCATGCTCCGCGAAAGCGGGGCGAGACGAGCGGATTGACTGAAAAAGGAGGGTTTTATCATGTTAGTTGAGACAAAAGCGAGAGTCGGCGTATTTGCCATCGCGCTGGGCGCCTATCTGCCCCAGTTCCCGTCTCTGGTGCCGGAATTCGAGGCCCAGTACGAGGCGTTTAAGAAGACGCTGCCGGACACGGTGGAGGTGATCGACGGAGGCCTGGTCACGACGAAGGAGCTGTCCATGGCGGCGGGGGACAAGTTCCGGGCCGCGGATGTGGATCTGGTGATTCTGCAGCTTCTGACCTACGCCACTTCCTACAATATGCTGCCTGCGGTCCGCGACCTGAACGTGCCGGTGGTGCTGGTGAATCTCCAGAAGAAAAAAGCGCCGGATTATGCAAATACCGACACGGCCACCTGGCTGGGTGAGCTGTACGCCTGCGGCGCTGTGGGCGAGATGGTGGCGGATCTGGAACGCGCCGGCAAACGCCACGCGGTGATCACCGGCGTGGTCGAGGGCGGAGACGCCCAGGCGCAGGCGGAAATCGAGGACTGGTGCCGCGCGGCCCAGGTGCGCCGCCGCTTCCGCGATACGAACCTGGCCCAGATCGGACGTCCCTATCCTGGCATGATGGATCTGTATATCGACGAGACGAACCTGTATCACAGGATGTTCCTCTACACCAAGCAGTTTGACTGGGAGAAAATGTGGGCTATCGCGGACAATGTCACCGACGAGGAGGCCGTCCGCGCCAAGGCCCAGGACATTCTGGACACCTTCGACATCGAGGGCGGCGGTACCATCGAGAAGGTCTGGGATATGGCCAAATACGTGGTGGCGTTTGAGCAGTGGGTGAAGGACGAGCAGCTGGCGCTGGTGGCGTCCCATTACGACGGGTTCGCCCAGGGCGTGGCCGGGAAGCTGGACAGCATGCTGATCCCCGCTTTTTCGATGCTGATCAAGCAGGGAACCGCCTGCGCGGTGGAGGGCGATATCAAGGTCGCCATGGCTATGAGCATCTTAAAGACCATCGCCGGCACCGGGCAGCTGTCCGAGATGTACTCCATCGATTTCAATGAGGATATCTGCATCATCGGCCATTCCGGCTCCGGCGACGCGGACATTTCCCAGGCGAAGAAGCCGACGATGAAGATTGTCCCCGTGTTCCACGGCAAGACCGGAGGCGGCTATCTTACCCAGTTTTATCCGCCGGTGGGCCCGGTCACCTATCTGGGCATCACCCAGGATAGGGACGGACATTTCAAATTCGTCGCGGCCGAGGGCGTCAATGAGCCGGGGCCTATCTTCACCTTCGGCGATACGAATATGCGCACCCGCTTTTCCTGCGGCGCCAGGGAATTCTGCAACCGCTGGAGCGAGGCCGGGCCGACCCATCATATGGCGGCGGCGGCAGGGCGTCACATCGACACGATCGTGAAGGTCGCGAAGATTTTCGACGTGCCTGTGGATATCATTACAAGATAAAACATGAAAATGTCCTTGACTTTCCGGATTTGCGGTGGTATAAATACGGATAGAAACCTGTGAGGGAGAGTAAGTACCCATTGCGGAAGGTCACAGAGAGCCGCAGACGGTGGAAAGGCGGTACGGGAAACATTGGGGAATGGACTCCTGAGGGCGAGCAGAAACGACAGTATGTGAGCCGGAGAAGACAGCTCCGTTATCAAAATCAGCATATGATAAGTATGCGCTGAGAGGGTACAGATGTACCAAGCCGGGTGGCACCGCAGGAGTTGATTCGCTCCTGTCCCTGCATTTGATTGCGGGGACAGGAGTTTTTTTGTTTCCATACAGAAAAGTTGCCGGCGGCACGGTTTCTGTATTATGGTTCCGGCAATCATAACTCTATCAAATTTATTTTTGGAGGTAAGAGAGATGAAACAGGAAGGAAAGATCCCCTACAAAATCTATCTGGAAGAGAGCGAGATGCCGACCAGCTGGTACAACATGCGCGCTGACATGAAGAATAAGCCGGCGCCTCTTCTGAACCCGGGCACATTAAAGCCCATGACTTTTGAGGAACTGCGCGGCGTGTTCTGCGACGATCTGATCCGCCAGGAGCTGGATGATACCACGGCGTTTGTGGAGATTCCGGAGGAGATCCGCAATTTCTACAAGATGTACCGTCCGTCTCCGCTGGTCAGGGCTTACTGCCTGGAGGAGAAGCTTCAGACACCGGCGAAGATTTATTATAAGTTCGAGGGCAATAACACCTCCGGCAGCCACAAACTGAATTCCGCCATCGCCCAGGCCTATTATGCGAAGAAGCAGGGACTGAAGGGCGTGACCACGGAGACCGGAGCCGGCCAGTGGGGAACGGCGCTGTCCATGGCATGCGCGTATCTGGGACTGGACTGCAAGGTGTATATGGTGAAGGTTTCCTATGAGCAGAAGCCGTTCCGCCGTGAAGTGATGCGCACTTACGGCGCGTCCGTGACTCCGTCCCCGTCCATGGAGACGGAGGTGGGCCGCAAGATCCTGGCCGAGCATCCGGGAACCACCGGAAGTCTTGGCTGCGCGATCTCCGAGGCCGTGGAAGTGGCCACCACCAACGAGGGTTACCGCTATGTGCTGGGCAGCGTTTTGAATCAGGTGCTGCTGCATCAGTCGGTTATCGGTCTGGAGTCCAAGATCGCGATGGATAAATACGGCATCGTTCCCGATGTCATCATCGGCTGCGCGGGCGGCGGCTCCAACCTGGGCGGTCTGATCGCTCCGTTCATGGGCGAGAAGCTGCGCGGAGAGAAGGATTATCGGATTATCGCTGTGGAGCCGGCGTCCTGCCCAAGCTTCACCAGAGGAAAATTCGCCTACGATTTCTGCGACACCGGCATGATCTGTCCGCTGGCGAAGATGTATACTCTGGGCAGCGGATTTATTCCGTCCCCGAACCATGCGGGCGGCCTGCGCTTCCATGGCATGAGTACGATTCTGTCCCAGCTGTATCATGACGGCCTGATGGAGGCGACCTCCGTGGAGCAGACGTCGGTATTTGAGGCGGCGGAGATGTTCGCGAGAGTGGAAGGAATTCTTCCCGCTCCGGAGAGCGCGCATGCGATCCGCGTAGCCATCGACGAGGCGGTGAAGTGCAGGGAGACCGGCGAGGAGAAGACGATCCTCTTCGGTTTGACCGGTACCGGATATTTTGACCTGGTGGCCTATGAGAAGTTCCACAATGGCGAGATGAGCGATTACATCCCGACCGACGCGGATCTGCAGAAGGGCTTTGACGGAATCCCGAAATTTCCGGGAAATGAGTTTTAATTAGAGTTAGGATAGAGTGAAAAGAACGGGGCCGCTGAGAAGGGTTTGTTTTCTCAACGGCCTTTTCGTTACGTTAGTATGCAAAAAAAGCGCCAGTGACGCTTTGTTCGTATTGCCCGGCGCCCTTGTCTAGCGCAGGAACACTTTCAGCAGCGCTTCCTTCCAGCGGGAGTACCGCTGGTAGCGGATCGGCAGATCCATCCACGTCTTTTTGTCCACAATGCTTTTCTCGTGCGTGAAGGTGTCGAAGCCCTTGCGGCCATGGTAGGAGCCCATGCCGCTTTCGCCTACGCCGCCGAAGGCCATATAGCTGGTAGCCAGATGAATGATCGTGTCGTTAATGCAGCCGCCGCCGAAGGAACAGCGTGAGAGCACGCGCTGCGCGTTGGCACGCTGTTTGGTGAAGATGTAGAGGGCCAGAGGGCTGGGCTGGCTGTTTACGGTCCGGATCGCCTCGTTTAGGTTTTGGAAGGTCAGCACCGGCATGATCGGCCCGAAGATTTCCTCGCTCATGACGGCGTCGTCCCAGGTGACGCCAGTCAGGACGGTCGGCGCGATCTGCAGCGTGTCCTCCCGGTATTGCCCGCCGGCCGCGACCTTGCCGCGGTCGATCAGGCCCAGAAGACGGCGGAAATGTTTTTCGTTGATGATCTTTCCGTAGTCCGGGTTGTCTAACGGGTAGGAGCCGTACTGCCGCCGTATCTGCACCTTTACGGCGTCCAGAAAGGCGTCCCTGACGGATTCCTGCACCAGTACGTAGTCCGGGGCCACGCACGTCTGGCCGCAGTTTAAGTATTTTCCGAAGACGATCCGCTTCGCGGCAAGCTTTAAATTGGCGGTTTCATCCACGATGCAGGGGCTCTTGCCGCCAAGCTCCAGGGTGACGGGGGTCAGATGCACGGCGGCGCGCCGCATGACCTCCCGGCCTACCGTCTTGCCGCCGGTGAAGAAGATCTTGTCGAAGCGGCAGTCCAGAAGGGCCTGGTTCTGCTCTCTGCCGCCTGTGACCACGGCTACGTATTCCGGAGGAAAGCAGCGGCTGATAATCTCCGCGATCAGCGCGGAGGAGGCGGGAGAGTAGGCGGACGGCTTTAAGATCGCCGTGTTGCCTGCCGCAAGCGCGTCTGCCAGAGGTTCAAGCGTCAGCATCAGGGGATAATTCCACGGGCTCATGATCAGCACGCAGCCGTAGGGCTGCTTGCTCACAAAGCTGTCCGCGTGAAACTGCGCCAGAGGCGTGGGTCTCCACTGGCAGGCCGCGTAGCGGCGGCAGTGCCGGATCATGTGGGACAGTTCCGAAAGAATCATGCCGGTCTCGCACATATAGCTTTCCATGGAACTTTTGCCGAGATCCTTTTTCAGAGCCTCGTTGATATCGGACTCGTAGGATTTGACGGTGCGGTAAAGCTTTTTCAATGCCTGGATGCGCGCGTCTACGGGAAGCGTCGCGCCGGAGGCGAAGTAGGCGCGCTGCCTGTTCACTAATTCCTGGATATCCATCGTTATAAACCCTCCTCTCTGCGGTCAGAAAACCGTTTCCGTTTCGTCGGCCATGATTCTGCCGTACATCTTTTCCAGCTCTTTCGCGCTCATGAGAACCGGCACCGGATAGAGCGGGTTCGACTCCCGGGCCGCGTGCCTGGCAAGCAGCGGAATGTCTTCCTTTTTGATTCCTTCCAGCTTGTCCGGGATTCCCATAGCCACGTTTAGAAGCTTCACCCAGTTGATGAATTCCCTGGCGGCCGCGTGGTCGTTGGTCTCGTGGGTAACCACGCCGCTGCGGCGGGCGAGGGAGGCGAGCTTCTTGTCGATGACCGCGCCGTATTCTTCCAGAAAATACGGAAGGATCACGGCGTTGGCCAGTCCGTGCGGAATGTCGTATCTGCCGCCCAAGGAGTGGGCGACGCCGTGAACGTAACCCACGTAGGAGACCGTAAAGGCGCATCCCGCGCAATAGGCGGCCCGCTGCATACCCGCCCGGGCTTTCAGGTCGCTTCCGTCGGCGTAGGCCGCCAGAAGATATCGGTTGATCAGGGTCACCGCTTCCACGGCCATCGTCCGCGTACGTCTGGTGGTGGAGCGGCCGATATAGGCCTCCACCGCGTGCGTCAGGGCGTCCATGCCGGTGGTCGCGGTCAGCTGTTTCGGAAGTCCCGCGGTGATATGGGGACTTAACATGGCGTAATGCGGGATCAGGCAGAAGGCGTTGATCGGGTATTTATGCCGCGTCTTATCATCGGTAATGACAGCTGCCAGCGTCGTCTCGCTGCCGGTGCCGGCCGTGGTGGGGACGGCGATGAAAAGGGGGAGACGCCTAAAAATCCGCAGCGTGCCCTTCATGCTGTTCACGCTCCGGCGCGGATTGACGATCCGCGCCCCGGCAGCCTTGGCGCAGTCCATGGCGCTGCCGCCGCCGAAACCGATTAAGGCGTCGCAGCGGTTGTCCAGGTACAGCTGCCTGGCGGCTTCCACGTTGGCGACGGTGGGGTTGGGAACCGTATCCTTGTAGATGACATACGAGATCCCGGCCTCCTTCAGCGCATTTTCCAGCGCGTCGATGATTCCGGCCTGAAAAACGCCCTGGTCGGTGATGATCAGGACCGATTGCTTCTCCTTGCCGGCAAGCAGTTTGGCGCACTCCTGCTCATTTTTTAAGAGCTGCGGTTCCCGGTAGGGGAGAAATGGAATCGCGGCGCGCAGGGCGGTCTGAAAGGCTCTGCAAAAGACTTCGTAAAATGAATTCATGATTTTGCTCCGTTTTCTGTTTCTGATTTCTATAGAAACAGCTTTATTATAGATAGGATATATGGGGAAGTCAAACGGAAAATAGAAAATCCTTTGCCAAACGGTGCTGTGTGTGATATACTGAGGACGCGAAAAGCAGATGATTAAGATGTAAGGAGGTATTTATGTCATCTCTTGAATATGCATTGGCATTAAAACTGGGACGCAAGAGCTATCAGGATTCGGTCGCGAAGGGGGAGTATCCTTATCTGCCGGTTCTGGACACGATTGTTTCCGACTCCGATATCGCCTCGGAGGTGCCGTTAGGCGTTATCGACATACCGCTGTCGCGGATTGTCGGCACGAAGACGGCGGGACGCACCCAGGCGTTTGCGAAGAATTTTATGCCCGTTTTGGCGGACAAATCCGAGTTTGCCGGCAAGTGGGGCGAGCTCTATGATTATCAGGTGGAAGAGGGAATCCAGGACCCGATTCTGGTCTACGAATATATGAATCAGTTTTATGTCCAGGAGGGCAACAAGAGGGTCAGCGTCATGAAATTTCTGGGCGCGTACAGCATCCGCGGCGACGTGATCCGTATGCTTCCGAAGAAGACCGACAGCCCGGAATGCCGGCTTTACTATGAATTTCTGGATTTCTATGAAGTGGCGTTAAACTGCGACGTCTGGTTCAGCAGGGAGGGCAGCTACGCCCATCTTCTGGAGCTGATGGGAAAGAAGCCGAAGGAGGAGTGGAGCGAGGACGACCATATGGTCTTCAATTCTGCCTACAGCCGGTTTGTGAAGGCTTTTTCCAAGTCGGATCTGGTGGGGAAGAACCTAAACTGCAGCGACGTCTTCCTGATCTATACGGAGATTTTTGAGTATGAGACTGTGGCCGTCCAGACGGAGAAGGAGATGGCCCAGGGACTCGTAAAGATCAAAAAGGAGGTTCTGCTGGCGGACAGCGGCAATCCTGTGGAGCTGGTGGAAAGTCCGGAAGAGGTGGAGGGGACCGTCCGCAAGCCGCTTCTCTTAAACTGGCTCGTGGGTTCGATTGAGCCGGAGCAGCTGCAGCTGGGCTTTATCTATATGAAGACGACCGAGTCTTCCAGCTGGGCGTACAATCACGAGCTGGGCCGGCAGTATCTGGAGGAGGCGTTCGACGGAAAGCTGGCGACGAAGGCTTACGACGGCGCGGACACGGAGGAACAGATTGAGGCCGCGATTGAGAAGGCGATTGCTGACGGCTGCAACCTGATCTTTACCACAGCCCCGCAGATGGCCAAACAGAGCGTCCGTCTGGCGCTGCTTCACCCGGAGGTGAAGATCTATAACTGTTCCATCAACCTGTCCTATTCGGCGATCTGCACTTACTACGCCCGGGTGTATGAGGCAAAGTTCCTCATGGGAGCGATCGCCGCGGCCCTGTCAAAGACTGGGAGATTAGGCTATATCGCGGATTATCCGATTTACGGTACCGTCGCCAATGTGAACGCGTTTTCCCTGGGCGCCCGGATGATCGATCCGGAGGTGAAGGTCTATCTGGAGTGGTCCAGAACCAGGGACGCGGCCGCGCGGGCCAAACTGGAGGGGATGGGGATCCGCTACATATCGGGCGACGATATGATCACGCCCAACCGCGCTTCCCGCGAATACGGTCTCTATCGGATCATGGACGACGGAAGCCTGAAGAATTTTGCTACGCCGATCTGCCACTGGGGAAAATTCTATGAGAGGATCGTAAAGCTGATCTGCAAGGGCAACGACGAGAAGGATGTGACCAAGGGCAAAAAGGCGGTGAATTACTGGTGGGGCATGTCCGCGGATGTGATCGACGTGATCTGCGCCGACGATATGCCGCACGGAACGCACAGGCTGATTGAATTTTTAAAGAATTCCATCCGGGAAGGGAGCTTCCATCCGTTTGACGGTCTGATCTACTCCCAGCATGGGGTGATCCAGTGCGAGGAGGGACATTCCCTCGCGCCGGAAGACATCGTGTCGATGAACTGGCTGGCGGAGAACGTGATCGGCCGGATTCCGGATATCGCGGAGTTTAACGACGACGCGAAGGGACTTGTGGCCGTGCAGGGCGTGGTGGAGAAGGAGAAAACGGAGGAGTAAGCCATGAATATTCTGGTACTGGCGGACCAGGAGGCGAAAAGTTTATATGATTATTACGATCCGCAGCGGATGCGGGGTATCGATCTGATCATATCCTGCGGGGATCTGTCCGCGGTATATCTGGAATTTTTCGCAACCCTCTGCCATGTGCCGGTACTGTATATCAAGGGCAACCACGACGGGAGGCTGATCGAGCGGCCGCCGGAGGGCTGCATCGATATCGAGGATAAGATATATACTTTTCATGGCGTCCGGATTCTCGGGCTTGGCGGGTCGATGCGCTATACGCCCGACAAACCCAATCAGTATACGGAGAAACAGATGCGGGCCCGGATCCGCAAGCTTCGGTTTAAGCTCTGGCGCTGCGGGGGGATCGATATCCTGGTCACCCACGCTCCGGCTTACCATCTGAACGATATGCCGGATCTGCCCCATAAGGGGTTCCAGTGCTTCCTCGGCCTGTTGGAAAAGTACCGCCCGCAGCTGTATATCCATGGACATGTGCACGCGACCTACGGCAGCGAGTTCAGGCGGCGGGACAAGTATGGGGATACCGTTGTGGTCAACGCCTACGAATATTATGTGGTGGAATATCCGCCGGATCCTTCCAGGAGGGCGGTCAGCTCGGCGGAGTCCATCGAGGAGGCGGCGATGCTTGCGTCAGGGGCGGTCGCGGATGCGCGGCGGACGGCCATCTAATACGGCTCTTTTCTTAAAAAAGTGCTTGCTTTTTTAAGAAAAGAATGCTATAATCCGTTTGACAATGTAATAAGCTAGAACATAAGGAGTGGGCGAGAGTCCACTCCTTACTTTTGAGGAGTTGTTCCGGGCGTCGGAAAGCGGTGTCCGGGGTGGAAATTATCTCGGGCGCCGGAAAGCGGTGTCCGGGGTGGAAATTATCTCGGGCGCCGGAAAGCGGTGTCCGGGGTGGAAATTATCCCGGGCGCCGGAAAGACGTGTGCGGGATGGAAATTGTCCCGGGTGCTGAAAGCTGTGTCCGGGATGGAGAAGCCGGTACGGAAAGGCGGTGAGGACATGACAAAAAGAGAAACCTACGAGTCCAGGACAGAGGCGTATCTTCTTCCGCTGCTTGCACAGCATGGCTTTACGCTGTGGGATGTAGAGTATGTGAAGGAAGGCAGTAACTGGTATCTGCGCGCCTATATTGACAAGGAAGGCGGGATTACGGTTGACGACTGCGAGCTGATCAGCCGGCCGCTGAGCGATTGGCTGGACCGTGAGGATTTCATCGACGACAGCTATATTCTGGAGGTCAGTTCCCCAGGACTCGGGCGGCCGCTCAAGAAGAATAAGGATTTTGAGCGCAGCATCGGTCAGGATGTGGAGGTCCGCCTGTTTAAACCTGTAGACAGGCAGAAGGAATTCGCGGGGACGCTGAAAGCCTACGATAACGCGACGGTCACGATCACGTTGGAGGACGGAACCGAGAGAACCTTCGAGCGCGCGGGGATCGCGCTGATCCGGCTGGCGTTTGATTTTTAAAAAATAGTTTTGGAGGATAAAAAAATGAACAAAGAACTGATTGAGGCGCTGGAAATTCTGGAAAGGGAGAAGAATATCAGCAAGGCGACCATGCTGGAGGCGATAGAGAATTCCCTTCTGACCGCGTGCAAGAATCATTTCGGCAGGGCGGATAATATCCGTGTGAACATCGACCCGGATACAGGGGATTTCTCCGTGATTGCAGAGAAAGAGATTGTGGAGGAGCCGACCGAGCCGGCCGTGCAGATGAGCCTGGCGGAGGCGCGGATGATCGATCCCAATTATCAGCTGGGGGATGTGGTGCAGATCCCGGTGGAATCCAAATCCTTCGGCCGGATCGCCACGCAGAACGCCAAGAACGTGATCCTGCAGAAGATCCGCGAGGAGGAGCGGAAGGTTCTCTACAATGACTGGTATGCGCTGGAGAAGGACATCGTTCCCGGCGTGGTTCAGCGCTATTTCGGCAGGAACATCAGTATCAATCTGGGCAAGGTGGACGCGATCTTAAGCGAGTCGGAGCAGGTAAAGGGAGAGGTATTCCGTCCCAACGACCGCATCCGCGTGTATGTGCTGGAGGTGAAGGACACCTCGAAGGGACCTAGGATCTCCGTGTCCAGGACGCATCCGGATCTGGTAAAGCGTCTGTTCGAGCTGGAGGTCGCCGAGGTGCGGGACGGCACCGTGGAGATCAAGGCGATCGCCCGGGAGGCGGGCTCCAGGACAAAGATTGCGGTGAAGTCCAACGATCCCAATGTGGATCCGGTGGGCGCCTGCGTCGGTCTGAACGGTTCCCGCGTCAATTCCGTGGTCCGCGAGCTGCGCGGGGAGAAAATCGACGTCATCAACTGGGACGACAACGCGGCGTTCCTCATTGAGAATGCCTTAAGTCCGGCCAAGGTGATTTTCGTCATGGCCGACGAGGAGGCAAGGGAGGCGCAGGTCATCGTTCCGGATTATCAGCTGTCGCTGGCTATCGGTAAGGAAGGACAGAACGCGAGGCTTGCGGCCAAGCTGACCGGTTACAAGATCGATATCAAGAGTGAGAGTCAGGCCAGGGAGATGGGCCTGTTCGAGGAACTGGGCCTGGAGAACCAGATGGAGGAAGGCGTATACGAAAGCTACGAGGAGTATCCGGAAGAAGGCTACGCGGAGGACGCGCAGGGCGGGTACCCGGATTACCAGGAGGACTATCAGGAAGACTACCAGGAGGGCTATTCGGATTACCAGGAGGAATAATCAGACCACAGGAGGCAGATGGTGAGTACGAAAAAAGTTCCGCTCCGCCAGTGTATTGGCTGCGGGGAAATGAAAAGCAAAAAAGAGATGGTGCGGATTCTCAGGACCGAATCTGGGGAGATCGTGATGGACGCTACGGGCCGGAAGAACGGACGGGGCGCCTACCTTTGCCCGTGTATGGAGTGCTTCCGGAAAGCGGTGAAAAACAAAGGCATCGAGAGATCCTTTAAGATGGCTGTTCCCAAAGAAGTGTACGCGGCTCTGGAAAAGGAGATGGAGCAGATTGGATGACAGACAGAAGACCCTGAACCTGATCGGGCTGGCCACAAAGGCAGGCAGGACCGCGAGCGGCGAGTTCTCCACGGAGAAGGCCGTCAAAAGCGGGAAGGCGTATCTGGTAATCGTCTCGGAGGAGGCTTCCGGCAACACCAGAAAGATGTTTGCCAACATGTGTACTTATTATCGGGTTCCCATCTGTGTATTTGGCAGAAAAGACGAGCTTGGACGCGCCTGTGGCAAGGAGATGCGAGCGTCTCTGGCCGTTATGGATGAAGGGCTCGCCGGCGCATTGGTAAAACAAATGAATAGGATCGGAGGTAGTAAGTATGAGAGTGAGTGAATTTGCGAAGGAATTGGGCAAATCCAATAAAGAGGTATTAGATATTCTGGCTGAGCAGGGGGTGACGGGCAAAACCCATTCCTCCAACATCAGCGAGAAGGAGGCGGGCGCTGTGCGCGCGTCCCTTGCGCCGGCGAAAGCGGCAGGAAAGAAGGAGACGCCGCCGCAGGCGGCGGAGGCCGCCCGGAGCGCCGCGCCCGCGGGAAGCGCAGCCGCTTCTTCCGCGCGCCCGGCCGCGGCAAACGGCGCGGGGGCAGGCGGAGCGCGTCCGGCAGCGGTTCAAGGCCAGGCTTCGTCCGCCAGCCAATCGCCCGTAAACCAGGCGTCCGCCAGCCAGTCCTCGGCGCGCCCGCAGGCGGCCGGCGCCGCTCAGGAACCGGCTCAGCCGGCAGCAGGTGCTCCGGCGCCGAAGAAAAAATTGATTGCGGTCTATCGTCCGCAGAATTCGGAGACGATGAAGAATAACCGTTCCGGGCAGAATTCCGGAAACGCCGGCAGACGCGACGGACTGCGTCCGCAGAGTCCGAATGGATTTCGCCCGCAGGGACAGGGCGGACTGCGCCCGCAGGGGCAGCAGGGGCTTCGTCCGCAGGGACAGCCCGGGGCGCGTCCGCAGGCGGTGGGAGCAGGCCAGCCCGGAGTGAGGCCGCAGGCGGCGGGAGCAGGCCAGCCCGGAGTGAGGCCGCAGGCGGCGGCGGGAGCAGGCCAGCCCGGAATGAGGCCGCAGGCGGCAGCGGGAGCAGGTCAGCCCGGAGTGCGTCCGCAGCAGGCAGGGGCAGGCCAGCCCGGAGCGCGTCCGCAGGCGGCAGCGGGAGCAGGCCAGTCCGGGGTGAGACCGCAGCAGGCGCCGGTTCGCCCGCAGACTTCGCAGTCCGCGGTTCCGTCACAGAATCCGTCCGCCGCAGCGCCGGAAAACGTCCGTCCGCAGGCGCAGACCACGCCGGAGACAGCGCGTCCCCAGGCGGGGACGCTGCCGAAGGAACCGGCACAGTCTGCCGCAGCGGCAAGAACGGCGGTTTCGCAGCCGGCGTCCCAGCAGGCAGGCGGGAACGTCTCACCGACGGAGAGCGGCAGCCATTCCCAGGGCGCGGCTTCTGCCGAAAAGCCGGAGAATATCCGTGTGCAGGGGCAGAGTGTGCAGACGCAGGGAACGCGTCCCCAGAGCGCTGACGCGCAGACCGCGGCGGCGGGCAGGGACGGAATGCGTCCTCAGGGCAGCCGGACGGGCGGCCGTGACAGCGGAAGGAATCTGGGAAATGCCGGAGGCCGCGATGGAAATCGCGATGGGAACCGAGACGGAAGAGGCCAGGGCGCATTCGGAAGCCGTGACGGGAGCCGCGATGGAAGAGGCGACGGAGGAAGAAGCCAGGGCGGTTTCGGAGGCCGCGACGGGAACCGAGACGGAAAAGGCCAGGGCGGTTTCGGAGGCCGCGATGGGAATCGCGATGGAAGCCGCGACGGGAACCGAGACGGAAGAGGCCAGGGCGGTTTCGGAGGCCGCGATGGGAATCGCGATGGAAGCCGCGACGGGAGCCGAGACGGAAGAGGTCAGGGCGGCTTCGGAAGCCGAGACGGGAGCCGAGACGGAGGAAGAGGCCAGGGCGGCTTCGGAAGCCGAGATGGAGGCCGCGACGGGAGTCGAGACGGAAGAGGCCAGGGCAGCTTCGGAAGCCGAGACGGGAGCCGAGACGGAGGAAGAGGCCAGGGCAGCTTCGGAAGCCGAGACGGGAGCCGAGACGGAGGAAGAGGCCAGGGCGGTTTCGGAGGCCGCGACGGGAGCCGAGACGGAGGAAGGAGCCAGGGCGGCTTCGGAAACCGTGACGGAAGCCGCGACGGAGGGAGAAACCAGGGCAGCCGTCCGGGCGGCCGCGACGGCGGCAAATCCTTCGATACGCCGATTGCGACAAAGCCCCAGAGCAACCGCGCCCAGAAGAATGCCCATAAGAATGACCGCTACGACAATAAGAAGAGTATGAACGAGGACGGCCCGAGATCCAAGGGCAAGTCCGTGACGAATAAACATCCGTTTATCATGCCGCAGAAGACGGCGGAGGCGAAGGTGGAGGACTCCATCAAGGTCATCACGATTCCGGAGACCCTGACCATCAAGGAGCTGGCAGAGAAGATGAAGCTGCAGCCCTCCGCCATTGTAAAGAAGCTTTTCCTTAAGGGAACCGTTGTGACCCTGAATCAGGAGATCGATTACGACCAGGCGGAAGAGATAGCCATGGAGTATGAAGTGCTCTGTGAGAAGGAGGAGAAGGAGGATGTAATCGGTGATCTTCTGCGCGAGGATGAGGAGAACGAGGCGGATATGATCCCGAGACCCCCGGTGGTCTGTGTGATGGGCCATGTCGACCACGGCAAGACCTCCCTGCTGGACGCGATCCGGCAGACCAATGTGACCTCCCACGAGGCGGGCGGCATCACTCAGCATATCGGCGCTTATACGGTGGAGATCCGCGGACAGAAGATCACCTTCCTGGATACCCCCGGCCACGAGGCCTTTACGGCCATGCGTATGAGGGGCGCCCAGTCCACGGATATCGCGGTGCTGGTGGTGGCCGCGGACGACGGCGTCATGCCGCAGACGGTTGAGGCCATCAACCACGCCAAGGCGGCCGGCGTCGAGATCATCGTCGCCGTCAATAAGATCGATAAACCAAGCGCCAATGTGGAGCGCGTAAAGCAGGAGATGACGGAGTACCAGCTGATTCCGGAGGACTGGGGCGGCAGTACCATTTTCGTGCCCGTGTCCGCCCATACGAAGGAGGGCATCCCGGATCTTTTGGAGATGATCCTTCTGACGGCGGAAGTGAAGGAACTGAAGGCCAATCCCAACCGCAACGCCCGCGGTCTGGTCATCGAGGCGCAGCTTGACAAGGGCAAGGGCCCGGTGGCTACGATGCTGGTGCAGAAGGGCACCCTGCGGGTGGGCGACAATGTGGCTGTGGGCGCCTGCTACGGCAAGGTCCGCGCCATGATGGACGACAAGGGACGCAGGGTAAAAGAAGCGCTTCCCTCCACGCCTGTGGAGATCCTGGGACTCAACGGCGTTCCGGGAGCAGGCGAGATCTTCGTGTCCTGCGACAGTGAGAAAGAGGCGCGGAGCTTCGCGGAGACATTTATTTCCGAGGGCAAGAACAAGCTGATCGAGGACACCAAGGCGAAGCTGTCCCTGGATGATCTGTTCACGCAGATTCAGGCCGGCAACGTGAAGGAGCTTCCGATCATTGTCAAGGCGGATGTGCAGGGCTCGGTGGAGGCCGTGACCCAGAGCCTGACGAAGCTTTCCAACGAAGAAGTGGTCGTCAAGGTGATTCACGGAGGCGTCGGCGCGATCAATGAATCCGACGTAACCCTGGCCTCGGCCAGCAACGCGATCATTATCGGCTTCAATGTGAGGCCGGACGCTACCGCCAAATCCATCGCGGAGCAGGAGAAAGTGGATATCCGCCTGTACCGTGTCATTTACCAGGCGATCGAGGACGTGGAAGCCGCGATGAAGGGTATGCTGGATCCGATCTTCGAGGAGCAGGTGATCGGCCACGCTGTGGTCCGTCAGACCTTCAGGGCCTCTGGCGTGGGAACCATCGCGGGTTCGTATGTACTGGACGGCAAGCTTCAGAGAGGCTGTTCCGTGCGAATCACGAGAAACGGAGAGAAGCTGTATGAGGGCCCGCTGGCGTCTCTGAAGAGATTTAAGGATGACGTAAAGGAGGTGGCCACCGGTTACGAGTGCGGCCTGTCCTTTGAGAAGTTTAACGACGTCCAGGAGGACGATATGATCGAGGCGTACGCCATGGTCGAGGTGCCGCGGTAGACTGCCGGCTGGCCGGGCCGCCTGGCAGGCGGGCCTGGCCGGAGAGGCGGGACGGACCGCGCGGGAAGGGAAACAGCATGCGTAAAAACAGTATCAAGAACACAAGAATCAATATGGAAGTGCAGCGGGAGCTCTCCGAGATCATCCGCACGCAGGTGAAGGATCCGCGCCTGAAGGGCGCCATGGTCACGGTCACCGGCGCGGAGGTGTCGCCGGATCTCAAATACTGCAAGGCTTATATCAGCGTTCTGGGCGGCGGCCCTGACGGACAGAAGGAGGTTCTGGCAGGTCTTAAGAATGCGGTCGGTTTTATCCGCAGGGAGCTGGCGGCGCGGGTCAACCTGCGCAATACGCCGGAGATTACGTTCGTTGCGGATTCTTCCATCGAATACGGTGTGAATATGACCCATCTGATCGATGATGTGACAAAGGATCTGCGGGAGGATCCGGAAGAATAGAAAAGCGTTGGAAAAAGAGGAGAGCAGTGTTCATGACGAGACTGGAAGAGCTGATCAGCCGGGCGGATACGATCGCCGTTTTGGGACATACGAACCCGGACGGCGACTGCATCGGCAGCTGCCTGGCTGTGTATAATTACATTAAGGAGCAGGATCCTGCCAAGAACGTGAAGGTTTACCTGGAAAAAGGGCCGCAGAAGCTGTCCTATCTGAAGAATTTTGACGCGATCTGCCATGAAGTCCCCAAGGGGCTCAAAGCGGATCTGTGCGTCTGTCTGGACTGCTCCGCGCGGGATATGCTGAAAAATTTTGAGACAGTTCTGGATAGGGCCGCGTATTCGCTCTGTCTGGATCATCATGTGACAAATCCAGGATATGCCATGGAGAATATCATCCATTCTGAGGCAAGCTCGACCTGCGAGGTTCTCTTTGAACAGCTGAACGCGGAGCGCATCAGCCGCGATGTGGCGGAATGTCTCTATACCGGAATCGTCACGGACAGCGGCGTGTTCAAATACGACAATACTTCCGTCAGAACCATGGAAATCGCCGGGCAGCTGATGAAAAAAGGCATTGATTTCGGGCGGATTATCGACGAGGCCTTTTACAGGAAAACGTATCTGCAGACGCAGATTTTGGGCCGGGCCCTGCTGGAAAGCGTGGCGTTTCTGGACGGCCGGGCGATTTTCAGCGTCGTGCGGAAAAAGGATATGGAGTTCTACGGCGTGGAGAGAAGCGATCTGGACGGCATTGTGGAGCAGCTGAGGCTGATCGACGGCGTGGAGGTAGCCATCTTCCTCTGCGAGATCGGGACGGGGCAGTTTAAAGCGAGCCTGCGCGCCAAGAATTACGTGGATGTCAGCAGTATCGCCAAGTATTTCGGCGGAGGCGGCCACAAGAAAGCGGCCGGCTGCACGATGTACGGAACCGTCCATGATGTGATCAACAATCTGTCTGCGCATATCGAGCGCCAGATTCTGCAGCATGAGCAGGAGGGCGCCGGAAAGCGGCCGTAGCGCCGGATGATGCGTCCGGCAGAAGGCGGGGACGGGAGGATGCGGATGTACGAGGGCGTACTGAACGTATACAAGGAACGGGGCTTCACTTCCCATGACGTGGTGGCGAAGCTCCGAGGTATTCTGAAAATGAAAAAGATCGGTCATACAGGCACCCTGGATCCGGACGCGGAAGGGGTGCTTCCCGTATGCCTGGGGCAGGCGACCAGACTCTGTGACCTGCTGACGGACGAGGGTAAGGTATACCGGACGGAGATGCTTTTGGGCGTGGAGACAGATACCCAGGATATCACGGGGCGGGTCGTGAACCAGACGGAGCCCGCGGTGTCGCCGCAGCAGGCGATAGAGGCGGTTCAGAGCTTTGTCGGGGCATACGAGCAGATTCCCCCCATGTATTCGGCGCTGAAGGTAAACGGCAAAAAGCTTTATGAGCTGGCGCGCGAGGGGAAAACCGTGGAGAGAAAGGCCAGGCCTGTGACGATTCACCGGATTGACATCGAGTCGGTACAGCTCCCGCATGTCGCGATGACCGTTTACTGTTCCAAAGGAACCTATATCCGGACGCTCTGCCATGACATCGGCCGGAAGCTGGGGTGCGGGGCCTGTATGGAAAGCCTTCTGCGGGTGCGCGTGGGGCGCTTTGACGTGAAGGAAAGCCTGCGGCTTTCGCAGATCGAGCAGCTGCGGGACAGAGGGGAGCTTGAAAGCCGTATCGTGAAGGTGGAGGAGATGTTTGCGGGCTGGCCGGGCGCTCATGCGGAACCGGAGGCGGATACGATGGCGCATAACGGCAATCCGCTCAGGCTTGGGCAGGTGCGGCTGGACAGAGGGGCTTCTTCTGAGGATGCCGCGCCGGAGGACGGCCAGGAGGCTCAGAGCTTCCCCGCGGCCGGCAGTCCGGGGGAGCGGAGTTTCCCTGCGGATGGCGCCCCTAGGGACGGCCAGGAGTTCAGGCTCTATGACAGCGGCGGCGCGTTTCTGGGAATTTACGCATACGAGCAGGAGCGGGGATGCTTTAGGCCGCGCAAGATGTTTTGGAGAGGATAGTCCTATGCAGTGTTTTGTCAGTGAGACAGATTTTCATATAACCGAGCCGACTGTCGTTTCCATCGGGAAATTTGACGGCCGCCATGCAGGACATCAGACGCTTCTGCGGAAGATGCTGGAGTGGAAGGCCAAGCGGGGATATAAAACCGCGGTTTTTACGTTCGATATGTCGCCGACAGCCAGGCTGGAAGGCCATCCCCGGCAGGTAATCACGACCGATGCCGAGCGAAGGGCCGGCATGGAGGCGCTCGGTATTGATTATCTGGTCGAGTATCCGTTTACGGAGCAGGTCTCCCAAATGCCCCCGGAGGTTTTCGTGCAGGAGATACTGGTCGGAAAAATGAACGCGAAAGCAGTCGTCGCCGGCACGGACTGCGGGTTTGGCTACAGGCGCAGCGGCGACGCCGGACTTCTCAGGAAGCTGGCCGGGAAGCTGGGCTACGAGGTGGAAATCATCGATAAGGTCCGCGACGGGGACCGCGACATCAGCAGCAGTTATATAAAGGAAGAGCTGGAGCGGGGACATATGGAGAAGGTGAACGAGCTTCTGGGACAGCCGTATTCGTTCTGCGGAACCGTGGTTCACGGCAACCATATCGGGGGGCCGAGACTCGGCCATCCCACGGCGAATCTGATTCCTCCGGAGGAGAAATGTCTTCCGCCCTTCGGCGTCTATGTCTCGAGGGTGCTTTTGGACGGCAGGGCGGTGGGCGGCGTCACCAACATCGGCCGCAAACCGACCGTGGAGGGCCACTGGCCTGTCGGCGTGGAGACGAACCTTCTGGATTGGGAGGGAGATCTCTACGGCCGGGACATCCAGGTGCAGCTTTTGAATTTCGAGCGGCCGGAGAGGAAGTTTGACGGTCTGGAGGAGCTGAAAAGGCAGCTGGAGCGCGACGAAGAATATGCGAGATCTTATCTTGACAACCATAAATCCCTATGCTAGAATAGGTGCGTATCAGTCAGTGCAGCGTGCGGGAAAGGGCGTCTGAGGCGCGATTCCGCGCGGTGCGGGGCGCAGGCAGAGCCGCGGACGGCGGACTCTCTGCGTCGGCGCCGGGGCTCGGTTTCCGGATACTCCACCCGGTTACTTGGTCCGCGGTCAGTAAAGAATGAGGAGGAAGCAACATGATTTCAAAGGAAAAGAAAGCAGCTATTATTGCCGAGTACGGGCGTAAGCCCGGCGATACCGGATCTCCGGAGGTACAGATCGCGATCCTGACAGAGAGGATCACCGAGCTGACGGAGCATCTCAAGGTGAACCAGAAGGATCATCACTCCAGACGCGGACTTCTGAAGATGGTAGGTCAGAGACGCGGACTTCTGAATTATCTGAAGAAAACGGATCTGGAAGGCTATCGTGCACTGATCGACAAATTGGGCATCAGAAAATAATTGCGGCTGCTTAGGGTGGAGGATTCTCTCCACCCTATCTTTCGTATGGCAATCCACGCAGAAGTCTGTTCCGAGACCGCTGAAAAGCGCATCGCCGTCAGCCCGCGGTACATTTTTCAGTAGTTTCGGCGTCTTCTGCGGGAAATATAGATAAAAGGAGAATTACACCATGTACAAAAGTTTTTCCATGGAACTGGCAGGCAGGACGCTGACAGTCGATATCGGCAGGGTCGCGAAGCAGGCCAACGGCGCGGCTTTTATGCATTATGGGGACACGACCGTGCTCTCGACGGCTACGGCGTCGGATAAGCCGCGGGAGGGCATCGATTTCTTCCCGCTGAGCGTTGAGTACGAGGAGAAGATGTATTCCGTGGGCAAGATCCCCGGAGGCTTCAATAAGCGCGAGGGGAAAGCGTCCGAGAACGCCGTCCTTACTTCGCGAGTGATCGACCGCCCCATGCGGCCGCTGTTTCCGAAGGATTACCGCAACGACGTGACGTTAAATAATCTGGTTTTGAGCGTGGACCCGGAGTGCCGCCCGGAGCTGGTGGCGATGCTTGGTTCCGCCATCGCGGCGTGCATTTCCGACATTCCGTTTGACGGACCGTGCGCGATGACCCAGGTGGGTATGGTTGACGGCCAGTTCATTATCAATCCTTCCCAGTCCGAGTGGAAGGAGGGCGATCTGAACCTCACCGTGGCTTCTACCAGGGAGAAGGTTATCATGATTGAGGCCGGCGCCAACGAGATCCCGGAGGAGGCCATGATCGAGGCGATCTACCGGGCCCATGAGGTGAATCAGGTGATCATCCGCTTCATCGATTCCATCGTGGCGGAGGTAGGGAAGGAAAAGCATTCCTATGAGAGCTTCGCGATTCCCGAGGAGCTGTTCGCGGCCATGAAGGAGATTGTGCCTCCGGAGGAGATGGAAGAGGCGGTCTTCACCGATGAGAAGCAGGTGCGCGAGGAGAATATCCGCCGCATCACGGATAAATTTACGGAAGCGTTCGCGGATAAGGAGGACTGGCTGGCAGTTCTCGGCGAGGCCGTCTACCAGTATCAGAAGAAGACGGTCCGCAAGATGATCCTCAAGGATCAGAAGCGTCCTGACGGACGTAAGATGAATCAGATCCGTCCGCTTTCCGCCGAGGTTGATATCATCCCGAGAGTCCATGGCTCCGCCATGTTCACCCGCGGCCAGACCCAGATCTGCAACGTCTGTACGCTGGGCCCGTTGTCCGACGCGCAGAAACTGGACGGTCTGGATGAGAATGAAGTCAGCAAGCGCTATATGCATCATTATAATTTCCCGTCCTACTCGGTGGGCGAGACCAAGCCCAGCCGCGGACCGGGAAGACGCGAGATCGGCCACGGCGCGCTGGCGGAGAGGGCGCTGCTTCCGGTGCTTCCCAGCACGGAGGAGTTCCCCTACGCGATCCGCACCGTATCGGAGACCTTCGAGTCTAACGGCTCCACTTCGATGGCTTCTACCTGCGCGTCCTGCATGTCCCTGATGGCGGCGGGCGTGCCGATCAAAAAGATGGTGGCCGGTATTTCCTGCGGTCTGGTGACCGGCGAGACCGACGACGATTTTGTACTGCTGACCGATATCCAGGGCCTGGAGGATTTCTTCGGCGACATGGATTTCAAGGTGACCGGTACGGAGGACGGTATTACCGCCATTCAGATGGATATCAAGATCCACGGCCTGACAAGGCCCATCGTGGAGGGAGCTATCGCCCGCTGCCGCGAGGCCAGGCTGTTTATCATGGATACCTGCATGAGGCCGGAGATCTCCGAGCCCAGGCCTGAGCTGAGCCCGTATGCGCCGAAGATCGAGCAGATCATGATCGATCCGCAGAAGATCGGCGACGTGGTCGGCAAGCAGGGCAAGGTGATCAACAAGATCATCGAGGAGACCGGCGTGAAGATCGATATCGAGGACGACGGCAGTGTTTCTGTCTGCGGTGTGGACGCCGACATGATCAAGAAGGCGATCGGCATCATTGAGAGCATTGTCAATGATGTGGAGGTTGGCCAGGTGATCACCGGCAAGGTGGCGCGGATCATGAACTTCGGCGCGTTTGTCGAGCTTGCTCCGAATAAGGACGGCATGGTCCATATCTCCAGACTGTCCGAGAAGCGTGTGGGTAAGGTTGAGGACGTGGTGAACATCGGCGACGAGGTGACTGTGCGCGTCATTGAGATCGACAAGATGGGACGCATCAACCTGACCATGAAGCCCAGCGAGATGACCGGCGATGTGCCGGTGGTCGAGAGCTCCGATCACGGCGACCGCGGCGGAAGAGGAGACCGCGGGGGACGCGGCGACCGGAGGGACCGCGGAGGACGCGGCGGCAGGGACCGTGACCGCAGGGATCGTGACGACAGCTTTGACAGCGACGATGAATAATGGAATATTGATGGCAATGAAATGATGTGCGCGCCGGGACTCTTCCCGGCGCGTTCTTGTAACTGCCGGTAAAGCATATTCGGCCATGAGGCGGATTCGGCAGTAAGGCCGCTTCAGCCGCAGAATACCGTGATGGATTCCGCCATTGTCTTTGCCGGAATGCTGCGGGTCGTGGAACCGAAAAGGACTAAAAGCAGCCGGTCGGTCAGACTGCCTTCGTAAATCTGTCCGTTCTGGGTGCGCGTTTCCGTCAGATTGGAAAGCTCAAGCTTCAGCAAACCGTCGCTGCTCAGCTGGTTCTGGTCGAAGGTGTCTAAGTAAGCGCTCTGCGCATAGGCCGGTTTTACCACGGCGACGGCCCGGTAGCGGGGCGGATTGATCAGAGGCATCGGGGCCTGGGTGTCGTAGAAGGCGATGATCATGTCGCCCTGACGGATGGGGGCCTGGTTTAAGACGTAGGTTGTGGGTTCCAGGATGACAGTCTTCTGATTGCCATAGTAGTCCCGCACCGTCAGGGTCAGGGCGCAGGGGGAGTAGGCGGCCTGATCGGCCGGCTGCGTGGCCAGACTGGTCACGATACCGTCAATAGAAGCGAATCGGCTCATAGAATTCTCCGGAAGGAGTCTTTATGTTATCGTATGCAGAAGGCGTGCTGCCGGTTCTGCTTTCTTGACATTTTCTTCCTGGCATATTATGATGTAAAAAAATATAATCCGTTATCTTTGAGTGACGCTGCAAGAGGGAGCAAGAGGAAATGAAGCTGTTATTTAAACAAAGATTTTTTTCCTGGTTCGATTCGTATGATATTTATAATGAGGCGGGAGAGACCGTCTATGTGGTGAAGGGACAGCTTTCCTGGGGTCACTGCTTAAAGATCTTTGACGCGCAGGGAGCGGAAGTCGGTACGGTGCAGGAGAGGGTTCTGACGTTCCTCCCGAAGTTTGAGATGTATCTGGGGACACGGTATTTAGGCTGCATCAGCAAGGAGTTTTCCGTCTTCACGCCGCATTACAATATCGAGTGCAACGGGTGGCATGTGGATGGGGATTTTCTCGAATGGGATTATACGATCACAGACGCTGCCGGGAGGCAGGTGGCGGTTGTTTCGAAGGAACTGCTCCACCTGACGGATACCTATGTGCTCGACGTGCGCGATCCGAGGGATGCGCTGTGCGTCCTGATGCTGGTGCTTGCGATCGACGCGGAGAAATGTTCGCGCAGCTGAGCGGAGTAAGAGGCGTCAGCCGGTTTGCCCGCGGCTTGCGGGCAGGGCGCGCTGGGTAAGAGAAAACGAATCGCAGAGGGATCAGACCTATGGAAAAAATCAAAGTACCCGCCCGCATAGAGGTGCGCGGTGCGAGGGTGCATAATCTGAAAAATATCGATGTGGATATCCCGCTGAACCGAATTGTCGGGATTGTGGGCGTTTCCGGTTCCGGAAAATCGTCCTTGGCGCTTGGGGTTCTGTACGCGGAGGGGTCGAGGCGCTATCTGGAATCGCTTTCGACCTATACGCGCCGCCGCATGACGCAGGCGGAGAAGGCCCAGGTTGACGAGATTCTCCATGTTCCGGCGTCCCTCGCCCTGCGGCAGAGGCCGGGGGTGCCCGGAATCCGGAGTACCTTCGGGACGGGGACGGAGCTTTTGAACAGTCTGCGGCTTATGTATTCCCGCCTCGCGTCCCATCGGTGTCCCAACGGGCATTACGTTCCGCCTTCCCTGAATGTGGCGGCTGGCCGGGAGCTTGTCTGCCCGGAATGCGGGGAGCGTTTTTATGCTCCGGGCGCGGAGGAGCTGTCCTTTAATTCCACCGGCGCATGCCGCCGCTGCGACGGGACGGGAACGGTCCGGACGGTGGACGAGAGCACGCTGGTGCCCGATGATTCCCTTACGATCGACGAGGGGGCGGTGGCGCCGTGGCAGGCGCTCATGTGGTCGCTTATGAAGGATATCGCCAGGGATCATGTGGGCGTGCGCACGGACGTGCCGTTTCGGGATCTGACGGAACGGGAGAAGGATCTGGTGTTCCACGGTCCGGCGAAGAAATACCATCTGCTTTACCATAATGAAAAGACGAATACGGCCGGGGAAATGGATTTTACGTATTTCAACGCGGTCTATACGGTAGAAAACGCGCTTTCCCATGTGAAGGACGAGAAGGGCATGAAGCGCGTGGAGAAGTTCTTAAAAATCGGTCCGTGCCCGGAGTGCGGCGGAAGCCGTCTGTCGGATATGGCGCGGGCGCCGAGGCTTCGCGGGATCTCGCTTGCGGAAGCGTGCCGGATGACGCTTTCGGATCTCATCGCATGGGTGGAGGGCGTGCCGGCTTCTCTGCCGGAGGAGATGCGGCCGATGGCGGAGAGTATCTGCGAATCCTTCCTGCACGCCGCGAAGCGGCTTATGGATCTGGGACTTTCCTATCTGACCTTGGACCGGGAGGCGTCCACGCTTTCCACCGGGGAGCGCCAGCGGATGCAGCTGGCGCGTGCTGTGAGAAACCGCACCACCGGAGTCCTCTATGTGCTGGACGAGCCGTCCATCGGCCTGCATCCGCGGAATATCGAGGGCGTGACCGGCGTGATGGACGATCTGGTCGCAGATGGGAATTCGGTGATTCTGGTGGATCACGACACGACGATTCTTTCCCACGCCGATTGGCTGATCGAGCTGGGACCCGAGGCCGGCGCGGGAGGGGGAAATGTGATCGCGGAGGGAGAGATTGCGCAGATCGAGGAGAATCCGGCTTCGAAGATCGGCGGTTTCCTTTCCGGAAAGTCGTCCGTCCGGCTGCGCCGTCCGCTTCGTCGGGATGAGATTTTCGCGCCGGGACGGATTCATCTATCCACCGGCCCGATTCATACGGTACAGCCTCTTGAGGTGGATTTCCCGAGAGGACGGCTGATCGCCGTGACCGGGGTGTCCGGTTCGGGAAAGACCACAATGGTGCTGGAAAGCCTGATCCCGGCGCTTCAGTGCATGGCGGCCGGGGAACATTTTCCGGAGCATATAAGGTCCGTTTCCGCGGACGGGATACGAAGCGTCAAGCTGATCGACGCCGCTCCGATCGGCATCAATATCCGTTCCACGGTCGCTACCTACGCGGACGTCCATGATGAGCTGCGCAAAGTCTACGCCAGAACGGAGGACGCGAGGAGCAGGGGATATAAAGCGGGGGATTTCTCCTATAATACCGGCAATCTGCGCTGCCCGGTCTGCGACGGAACCGGATCGATCAGCCTGGACGTGCAGTTTCTGCCGGATGTGGATATCCCCTGTCCGGAGTGCCGCGGAAGCAGGTACTCGAAGGAGGCCTATCGGATCCGGCGGATTCCGAAAAAGGGAGGAGCGGGCTGCTCGCTCCCGGAGCTGATGGATATGAGCGTGGATGAGGCGATGGAGGTCTGCCGGGATCTGCCGAACGTTTTTCGGAAGCTGCAGGTTCTGCATGATCTTGGCCTGGGATATCTGACGCTGGGGGAGGAGACGCCCGGGCTTTCCGGAGGAGAGGCCCAGAGGCTGAAATTGGCCAGCGAGATGGGCCGGGGCCAGGAGGACGCGGTATTTGTCTTCGACGAGCCCACCATCGGGCTCCATCCGCTGGACGTTCTGACGCTTCTTAAAGTGTTCCGCCGTCTCACGGAAAGCGGCGCGACGGTGATCGTCATCGAGCATGACCTGGATGTAATCCGGAATTCGGATTACTGTATCGATATGGGACCGGGCGGCGGCGTACACGGCGGCCGCATCGTGGCCTGCGGGACGCCGGAGGAGATCCGGGAGAACCCGGAAAGTATCACGGGAAAATATCTGTGAGGGCGGCTCTGTGTTCGCGGAGGCAGCCGGTATCAGAGCGCCGGGCGGATTGCCGCGGCAGGGGAGGAATGATTATTGCGGGAATTTCATCCGTCTCAGAAAGAGGCGATTGAACATAAGGACGGGCCGATGATGGTGCTTGCGGGCCCCGGCTCCGGCAAAACCACGGTGATCACCCACCGTGTGAAGCATCTGGTGGAGAACTGCGGCGTGGATCCGTCGTCGATTTTGGTGATCACGTTTACCCGGGCGGCGGCCCGGGAGATGCGGGAGCGGTTCGAGAAGCTGATAAGCGACGGGGCAGAGACTGCCGCGGCAAGCGGTGGTTTGGCGCGGAATGCCGGCGGGAATTCGCGGGCCGAAGACGGCGCGGTATCTGCGCGGCGCCGCAGCGCCGCCTCCCGCGTCAGCTTCGGTACGTTCCATTCCGTTTTCTTCACAATCCTCAGGTACGCTTACCGCTACCAGGCGTCCAACATTGTCCGTGAGGAGCAGCGAACCCGCTTCGTGCGGGAGATGGTGGAAAAGCTGAAGCTGGAGATCGAGGATGAGCATGATTTTATCTCGGCGGTGCTTGGGGAGATCAGCTTCGTCAAGAGCGAGATGGTGGATCTTGCGCATTATTATTCCCAAAACTGCTCCGAGGAGATGTTTAAGGAGATCTACGCCGGCTACGAGGAGCGGATGCGCCGGGCAAATCTGCTGGACTTTGACGATATGCTGGTCATGTGCCATGAGCTGTTCACAAAGCGCCCCGATATTCTGGCGGCCTGGCAGAAGAAATTCCGCTACATCCTGGTGGACGAGTTTCAGGATATCAATAAGGTTCAGTATGAGATCGTGCGGATGCTGGCAAAGCCGGAGGACAACCTGTTTATCGTGGGCGACGACGACCAGTCGGTGTACCGCTTCCGCGGCTCCAAGCCGGAGATCATGCTGGGCTTTCCGCAGGATTATCCGGGGGCAAAGACCGTGCTTTTGGGCGTCAATTACCGCTCCACGATTGAGATTGTGGACACTGCTTCCCGCCTGATCCGTCATAATCGGAAGCGCTATGATAAGAAGCTGGAGGCGGCGAGAGGGCACGGCCGTCCGGTTATCACCTGCGTAAGCGCCGACGCCCAGGCGGAGACGCGGCGGATCGTGGACGAGATCAAGGGCTATGTACAGGCCGGATACCGGCTGGAGGATATCGCGATCCTCTACCGGACCAACTTAAATCCCCGGCTGATGATCGAGAAGCTGATGGAATACAATATCCCGTTTACAATGAAGGACAGCCTGCCGAACCTCTACGATCACTGGATTTCGAAAAATGTGCTGGCCTACATAAAGGCGGCCAGGGGAGATTTAAGCCGCGGCAATATCCTGCAGATCATAAACCGTCCTAACCGCTATATCAGCCGCGACGCGCTGGAGGATGCCGTGGTGTCCTGGGACAGGGTGGAATCCTTTTATCAGGATAAGCGCTGGATGGTGGAGCGGATCGAACAGCTGCGGTACGATCTGATGATGCTTAGGCCGATGCCGCCCGCAGCCGCCGTCAATTATATCCGCAAGGCGGTCGGTTACGACGATTATATAAAGGAATACGCCCTCTACCGGCGCTTAAAGCCGGAAGAGCTCGCGGAGACGCTGGATCAGCTGCAGGAGAGTGCGGCAAATTATAAGACCATGGAAGCCTGGTTCGGTCATATGGAAGAGTACAAAAAGCGGCTCCAGGAGCAGGCCCAGGCGCAGCGCGCCGCCCATGAGGGCGTGTCGTTAATGACCATGCACGGCTCGAAGGGACTGGAGTTTTCCGTGGTTTATATCCTGGACGCCAACGAGGGCATTACCCCGCACCGCAAGGCCGTGCTTGACGCGGATCTTGAGGAGGAGCGCCGGATGTTCTACGTGGCGATGACCCGGGCGAAGGACCGGCTCCATGTCTGCTGGGCAAAGGAGCGCTACGGCAGGAAGCAGGAGGTATCCCGGTTTGTGGAGGAGTATCTGACGCGGCAGGCTTAGCCGCCGCGAGACGGCGCATATTTCCATGCGGACTGAGGAAGGCAGCGGTTTCTGCCAGGCCGAGGAAGGCAATGGTTTCTGCCGGGCTGCGGCAGGAAAAGAGATATATACATTTCAGGAGGGACTCATTGATGAAAGCCAGACAGAGAATCACGTATTACGACTGCAGCGACGGACGGGTGAGCTTCGAGGAGAGAACGCCCCGGGTGGTGGAGGAATCCACGCTGGCCCGCCAGGTGGAGTCGAATGTAGTGGGAATTTATCCGGATTACATTTATCAGACGATGGAGGGCTTCGGCTGCGCCATGACGGAGAGCGCCTGTTGGCTGCTTTCGAAGATGGCGCCGCAGACGCGGCGGGAGGCCCTGGAGTGCTGGTTCGGCGAAAAGGGCATGGACGCCCGGTTTATCCGTATTCCCATCGACAGCTGCGATTATTCGCTGAGCGAGTATCAGGCGGTGGAGGATCCGATTGCGGACCCGGAGCTGACCACATTTTCCATCAAAAGGGACCGGCAGTACATCCTTCCGGTAGTGAAGGAGGCCATGGCGCTTGCGGGGCATGAGCTCAGCGTGCTTTTGAGTCCCTGGTCGCCGCCCGCGGCCTGGAAGACGCCGCCGGAAATCAGCCGGAATGATGCCGCGGTCTACGGCGGACAGGGGGCGGACATGGATTTTACAAAGCCGGGCAGATGCTTCGGCGGCCGCTTAAAACCCGAATTCTACGGTTCCTGGGCCAGGTATCTGGTCAAGTTTATCCTGGCTTATCTGGAGGAAGGGATCAATGTGACCATGCTCTCCGTGCAGAATGAGGCAAGCGCCGCCACCTCCTGGGACAGCTGCCTCTGGAGCGGCGAGGAGGAGAGCCGGTTCCTGCGCGATTTCCTCTATCCGGAGATGAAAGCGGCGGGACTTACAGAGCGCGTGGGGATCTATATCTGGGATCATAATAAGGAGCGCATGACGGAGCACATCGGGGAGATGATGAAAAACGGCATCGCGGATCTGGTGGAGGGCTTTGCGTATCATTGGTACAGCGGGGATCATTTCGAGGCGCTGTCTATGATGCGTGAGCGGTATCCGGACAAGGTGCTGATGCACTCCGAGAGCTGCGGGCTCCATATGCCGGGAAAGGCGCTCTCCTTCGACGTTACGGACGCGATGCTTGAGAAGCTTCCCGAGACGCTTAAGAAAGCGGCGGAGACTTCGCCGCTTGAGATGGATTACCGGGACGCCGCGGCCTATGCCCATGATGTGATCGGCGATCTGAACCATGGCATGAACCGTTTTATCGACTGGAATCTCTGTGTGGACCGCAGCGGCGGCCCCCGGCATGTGCGGGGCGGCTTTGCGGCTCCGATCATCGCGGAGGACGACGGCAGCTTCACACGGACGGTATCCTATGAATACCTTCTGCAGATCGCAAAGACGGTTCCGGCCGGGAGCCGCAGAATTGGCGTCAGCGTCTGGTCGGAGCAGGCGGAGGCGGCCGCGGTTCTGCGGCCGGACGGAACGATCGGGCTTCTCCTTCTGAACCGGAAGGATGCCGATCAGAAGGCGGCGGTCCGCGTAAGCGGGTATCTGTGTGAGATGACGCTGCCGTCCAGAACCTTGTCGGCGGTAGAACTGGTGAAATGACGCAGCCCAGGCGGGAGCGGGCTCCGTTTCCGCCCGGTTTACGTTCGTATGCAAAAAACGCGCCAGTGACGCTCTCCTCGTATTATGGAACAAAACAGGAATGCATGAAAATGATGAAAAAGTTCTTGCGTTTCTGACGCGGGTCTGTTAGAGTGTATTTGTAGGACGGACAGACCGTCAGAAGAATGTCGCGCAGATATAGGGAAGCCGCCAGGGTTTTGTATGCGCAGGCCGCGCAGGCGGCAGAGAGGAATGCTTATGGCTAAGGAAGATGAAAGAGAAGAGATGACTGTCACCCTAACCCTGGATGACAACACGGAGCTGGAGTGTGTGGTGCTGACCATCTTTGAGGCAAACGGCCGGGATTACATCGCGCTGCTGCCGACAGAGGGCGAGGACGCGGATACCGGAGAAGTCTATCTGTACCGCTATTCGGAGACAAACGGGCAGCCTGAGCTGGACAACATCGAGGACGACGACGAGTATGAGATGGCATCGGACGCGTTCGATGAGCTGTTGGATGAGGAAGAGTTTGACGAGCTGGTCGGAGAGGACTGGCAGGACGATCAGGAGTGACGCGGCTTCCGCAGGAAGCGGAGCGGGATGTGCGGATTATGACAAAAGGGGGCTGATATGGTCGGAGACGACCATATCAGCCCGTTTTCTGGAAGCGGTTCGGATTATTTTTCAGGTGGCGCCATCGCCAGGCGGCTGTTGGAATATTCGCCGGTGAACGTCACGTCGCGGCCGAACCACTCCGGAGGTACAAAGGCGAGGGCGGCCTCCTCGGTGGGAAATTCCACCTCTGCCAGAATCAGACCGTCATAAGCGCCCTCGAAGACGTCCATCTCGATCGTGAGGGAGGCAGCGCCTTCTCCTGCGATAGGGACGCCGTCTGGCGCGCCCTCCGGGGAGGCCGCGGCCGTGTGGTCTGCCGCCAGCGGCTTTAAATACCGCTTCTTGGTCAGCACAATGCCGTCCGCTTTTGCGAGCAGATGCGCGTAGGCCTCCTTCGTCAGCGGAAGATTGTACTCTTCGCGGGCCAGGAGCCCTCCGGATTTGTAGGTCATATAGTACGTATCGTCCTCACGGCGGATGCGCACGGTCGGCGCGGTGCAGAGATAGGCCTGCTCGATCTGGTGAAAGGGCCAGCCGCGGTAGTCGGCGGGCGGCGTTTCAATGAGAAATTTGCGTTCGATTTCCATAGAATCAATCTCCTTTTGCTTTGGGGATACATGCGGAGCGTCACTGGCGCTTTCTTCATTATTATACCACAATGTGCCCTGTCTGCAAAAGGAATTCAGTAAAGATGGATCGGAAACTGATGCATCGGAAACAGGTATGTCACGAAAGAAAGGAAATGCGTTATGAGCCACGAAACAAAAGAGGAAGGCAGGACGGTCCGAGTCGTTTTGGACGATCTGCCATACGGCCAGCCGGACGCGCAGGAGCTGAACGGTCCGATTGGCAGGATCTGTATCCCGGACGGCGTCCGTAAGGAGCAGATTTACCGGGATATTATCCTGATTGCCTGGCCGAGCCAGGTGGAGCTGGTGCTGACCCAGCTGACCAGCATCGCCGATCAGATCATGGTGGGAAGGCTTCCGGGGCAGGAAGGAATCACGGCCCTGGCGGCCGTGGGATTGGCGGCCCAGCCCAAATTTCTGCTGATGACCATGATTCAGGCCCTGAACGTGGGCGCCACGGCCATGATCGCGCGCTTCCGCGGGCAGCAGAACCGGGAGCGTTCCAACCTGGTCTTCAAGCACGCGATGATTCTGAATCTTGTGATGTCGTTTCTGTTTATGGCTGTGGGGCTGGCTTTCAGCGGACAGCTGATCCGTTTCATGGGCGGTTCGGGCATTAGCGAGGAGACGCTGGGATTCGGAATCGATTATCTGCGGATCCAGATGTACGGATTTATCCCGCTGTGCCTTGCGATTACGGTGACGGCGGCCCTGCGCGGAATAGGCGACACCAGAACGCCCATGATCTACAATACGATCGCCAATGTGGTCAACCTGATTTTCAACTATATCATGATTTACGGCCATTTCGGCGTTCCGAAGATGGGTGTGGCGGGCGCCTCCCTGGCTACGGTCATCGGGCAGACGGTGGCCTTCGGCATTGCCATGTGGGTATCGTTCGGGAGAAAGCATTATGTCTATCTGGACCTGAAGGAGAAATTTGTTTTCGATAAGGATCTGATGGGCCGCGTGGTCAGTATCGGCATCCCTTCCATGCTGGAGCAGCTGTTTATGCGGGCCGGAATCATCATCTATACCCGGCAGGTCACCGGTTTGGGCGATCTGATCTACGCGACCCACCAGGTATGCATGAGCATCCAGTCCATGAGCTTTATGATGGGGCAGGCTTTTGCCAACGCGGCGACTACGCTGATGGGCCAGTCCATTGGCAAGCGCCGTTACGATATGTCGGCGGTCTATATGCGCCTGACCAGGAACCTGGGGATTGCGGCGTCCTTCGTGCTGATGCTTTTGATGGTGTGTTTTAATGAGCAGATTATCGGCCTTTTCAAGGACTCGGCGGAGGTTATCGCCCTGGGCGCGCCGATTTTGATTCTGCTGGCCGCAAGCCAGCCTTTCCAGGCGGATCAGTTTATCGTATCGGGCGGACTGCGCGGCGCGGGGGATACCCGCTACACGGCCGTGGTGACGGCGGTGACCGTGCTCGGCGTGCGTTCCGTGGTCTGCATCGCGCTGATCAGCGTTTTCCATCTGGGACTCTGGGGCGCCTGGATCGCCCTGGTGGCCGATCAGTGTATGCGCACGGTGCTGATGGGAGCCCGGTATCATTCCGGAAAATGGAAACAGATCAGCAGAAAGCACACGGTGCAGGCGAAAGCGTAAAATTTCCTTGTATTTACGAAAAACCTATGCTATAATGCTACCTTGAAGTGGCGCGCCCATCAGATAACGGCGGTTCACATATATGATTCACGTATAGTTTAAGGAGGAACTGAAAGGAATGAGCTTACAGGTAGAGAATCTGGAGAAGAACATGGCGAAGCTGACCGTCGAAGTGCCCGCGGAACAGTTTGAGGCGGCGATCAAGACGGCGTTTAACAGGAATAAGAACCGTTTCAATATTCCGGGTTTCCGCAGAGGCAAAGCCCCCCTGCAGATGGTAGAGAAGATGTATGGCGTGGAGGTGCTTTTCGAGGACGCCGCCAATATCGTGCTGGATGAAAGTTATCCGGGCGCCGCGGACGAGAGCGGACTGGAGATCGTGTCCCGCCCGGAGGTTGAGATTGTGCAGATTGAGAAGGGCAAGCCCTTCATTTACACCGCGACGGTGGCTGTGAAGCCGGAGGTGACCCTGGGCGAGTACAAGGGCGTCGAGGTGGAGAAGGCTTCCGCGGAAGTGACCGACGAGGATGTGGAGGCGGAGATTAAGCGCGTCCAGGATCAGAATTCACGTCTCGTGAGCGTGGAGGACCGTCCGGTAGCGGACGGCGATCAGACGGTGATCGATTTTGAGGGCTTCGTGGACGGCGCGGCCTTCGAGGGCGGCAAAGGCGAGGATTACCCGCTGACGATCGGTTCCCATTCCTTTATCGATACCTTTGAGGAGCAGCTGATCGGCAAAAATATCGGCGATGAGTGCGAAGTCAACGTGACGTTCCCGGAGAATTATCAGGCGGCGGAGCTGGCCGGCAAGCCTGCGCTGTTTAAGGTGAAGATCAAAGAAATCAAGGTGAAGGAGCTTCCGGAGCTTGACGACGAGTTCGCAAGCGAGGTGTCTGAATTCGAGACGATGGAGGAATACCGCAGCGACGTAAGGACAAAGCTGTCCGAGACCAAGGGCCGCGAAGCCGCGGCTGAGAATGAGAACAGGGTTGTGGCCAAGGTGGTGGAGAATGCCGCGATGGATATTCCGGAGCCTATGCTGGAGACCGAGACCCGCAACATGGTCAATGATTATGCCCGCAGGATGCAGAGCCAGGGACTTGCTTTCGACCAGTACTTAAAGTACACGGGGATGACCGTAGAAGCGTTTGGGGAGCAGCTTAAGCCGCAGGCGGAGCAGCGTATCCGCACCAGACTTGTCATGGAAGCCGTCGCGAAGGCGGAGAACATCGAGCCGGATGAGGAGACCGTGGAGCGCGAGATCGGCGCGATGGCGGCCAACTATAAGATGGAAGCCGACCAGGTGAGAGAGAGACTTGGCGAGGAGGGCCTTAAGCAGCTGAAAGAGGATCTGGCTGTGCAGGAGGCGATCGATTTCGTGGTGGCGGAAGCGAGTCTGGTGAGCGAAAAGCCCGCGGAATAGGAAGCGTTTTGCTTAAAAGTTAAGATAGAATCGAAGGAATAACGGAGGTAGGAAACCATGAGCTTAGTCCCATATGTAGTCAAGGCCACCAGCCGCGGCGAGCGTTCCTATGACATTTACTCGCGTTTGCTGGAAGACCGCATTATTTTCCTGGGAGAAGAGGTCAATGAAGTGACGGCCAGCCTTGTGGTGGCACAGCTGTTGTTTTTGGAGTCGGAGGATCCGACCAAGGACATCAACCTCTACATCAACAGTCCGGGCGGCGTGATCACTGCCGGTCTGGCGATTTACGATACGATGAATTACATCAAATGCGACGTCTCCACCGTGTGCATCGGTATGGCGGCCAGCATGGGCGCGTTCCTTCTGGCGGGCGGTGCGAAGGGCAAACGCTATGCCCTGCCGAATGCGGAGGTTATGATTCACCAGCCCTCCGGCGGCGCCCAGGGCCAGGCTACGGATATCGGTATTGTCGCGGAGCAGATCATGAAGACCAAGAAGAAGATGAATGAGCTTCTGGCGGCCAACACCGGACAGCCGATCGAGGTCATCGAGAGAGATACGGAGAGAGATAATTATATGACGGCGGAGGAAGCCAGGGCCTACGGCCTGATCGACGCAGTCATTTCCAAGCACTGAGGCACTCCGTGCCGGACTGCAAACAGGGCGGGTCGTCCGCGCGGCCTGTCCGAAAGCCGGCTGTGTAATCCAAACAGCCGCGAATCTGTAGAAAAGTGAGGTGATCGTATGCCGGGCAGAATGGATGATAAGATTCGCTGCTCGTTCTGCGGAAAGACGCAGGATCAGGTGCGCAAGCTGATAGCGGGTACGAATAATGTGTTTATCTGCGACGAGTGCATCGACCTGTGCGCCGAGATTCTGGACGAGGAGATGGACGATCTGGATCGCGGCGGATCCGATCTGAACGACATTAATTTGCTTAAGCCGAAGGAGATCAAGGCGTTTCTGGACGAGTATGTCATCGGTCAGGAGGACGCCAAGAAGGTTCTCGCAGTGGCGGTATACAATCATTACAAGAGAGTCACTTCCAGGAAGAATATGGAAGTGAACGTGCAGAAGAGCAATATTCTGATGCTGGGACCCACTGGCTGCGGCAAGACCTATCTGGCCCAGACGCTGGCGAAGATTCTGAACGTCCCGTTCGCCATCGCGGACGCCACAGCGCTGACCGAGGCCGGCTATGTGGGCGAGGATGTGGAGAATATCCTGTTAAAGCTGATTCAGGCGGCCGATTACGATATTCACCGTGCGGAGTACGGCATCATTTACGTGGACGAGATTGATAAGATCGGCAAGAAATCGGAGAACGTGTCGATTACCAGGGATGTATCCGGCGAGGGCGTGCAGCAGGCTTTGCTAAAGATCCTGGAGGGCACGGTCGCCAATGTTCCGCCGCAGGGCGGCCGCAAACATCCCCATCAGGAAGTGCTGCAGATCGACACGACGAATATCCTGTTCATTTGCGGCGGCGCGTTCGACGGTCTGGAGAAGATCATCGAGAACCGTCTGAACACCGGTTCCATCGGATTCAATTCCGAGATCGTGGACCGTCACAATTCCGATATCGATAAGCTCCTAAAGCAGGTGCAGGCTGTGGACCTGGTCAAATACGGCCTGATTCCGGAGTTTATCGGGCGTATGCCGATCACGGTCTCCCTGGAGCTGCTGACGGAGGAGGCGCTGCTTCGGATTTTGAAGGAGCCGAAGGACGCGCTGGTAAAACAGTACCAGAAGCTGTTTGAGCTGGACGACGTCAAGCTGGAATTCACCGACGAGGCCCTTTTGGAGGTGGCGCATCTGGCGATGGAGCATAAGACCGGGGCCAGAGGCCTGCGCTCGATTATGGAGAAGGCGATGATGGATCTGATGTATGAGATCCCGTCAGACGGTACGGTAGGCATCTGTACGATCACCAGGGAAGTGGTGGACGGTACCGGCGACGCGGATATCGTGCGCCGGGATACGGAGGTGCCGAAGATGTCCTTTGCCAGAAAGTTCAAGAAGGATAAGACGGGAGAGATTGCGTAAGGATGATATCGGATAAAGGGTGGGGGTTTTACGTTCCCCACCTTTTCCATGTATCCATGCGGAAAGGGTGCCGGCGGCCCGCTTTCTGTATCAGGACGGAAGAAAATTGTCTGCTTGGAGGAGCGATAATGGAAGATACGATTATGACAATGCCTGTCATTGCGCTGCGGGGTCTGACAATCCTGCCGACGATGATGGTTCATTTTGATATCAGCCGCAAGAAATCGATCATGGCCGTGGAGAAGGCCATGGTCAGCGATCAGAAGGTTTTTCTGCTGACCCAGCGGTCCGCGGATGTGGCTGATCCGGAACAGTCGGATTTGTTCCATATTGGAACCATTTCCGAAGTGAAGCAGTTGGTGAAGATGCCGGGAAATATCGTGCGGGTCATGGTGGAAGGCGTCAAGATGGCGGAGCTTCTGTGTCTGGACGAAACCGACCCCATGCTGGTGGGGGAGATCGCCCATCTCCCGTATGTAAAGGGAGCGGATCAGGACTTCGCTTCCCGGGAAGCCATGGCGCGGATTCTGAAGGAGAAGCTGACGGAATACGGCCGCGAGAATCCCAAGTTCGGCCACGACGTGATTCCCAACCTGCAGCTGATCCAGGATCTGGATGAGCTGATGCTGCAGATTGCGGTGCAGGTGCCATGGGACTATACGGTGCGCCAGGAATATCTGGAGGCGATTTTCTCCGGAAACCGCTATGAGGTGCTGGTCCGCCACCTGATGACGGAGGTGGAAGTGGCCCAGATTAAGCAGGAGTTTTCGGAGAAAGTAAAGAGCACCATCAATAAGAACCAGAAGGATTATATTCTGCGGGAGCAGATGCGCCTGATCCGCGAGGAACTGGGGGATGAGAACCCGTCCACGGAGGCAGACGAGTACCGGAGGCAGCTGGAGGCGCTGAAAGCGGATAAGGAGACGAAGGAGAAGCTCAGCAAGGAGATATCCCGCTTCGAGACGATGCCGGCCGCAAGCCAGGAGGCCAATGTGCTCCGCATGTACATCGAGACGCTCCTGGAGCTGCCGTGGAAAAAGACTTCCCGCGACAACAACGATATCGTCCATGCCGAGGAAATCCTGAACGAGGATCACTACGGGCTTGAGAAGGTGAAGGAGAGAGTGCTGGAATATCTGGCCGTCCGCACATTGACGAAGAAGGGCAACGGTCCGATTCTCTGCCTTGTGGGGCCTCCCGGTACGGGAAAGACCTCCATCGCCCGTTCCGTCGCCCGGGCATTGAATAAGAAATATGTCCGCATCAGTCTGGGCGGCGTCCGGGACGAGGCCGAGATCCGTGGCCACAGGAAGACTTACGTGGGGGCCATGCCTGGCCGCCTGGTGGAAGGGCTCAGACAGGCGGGCGTCAGCAATCCGCTGATGCTCCTCGACGAGATCGACAAGGTGGGGAGCGATTACAAGGGCGACACGTCCTCGGCGCTTCTGGAGGTGCTGGACGGCGAGCAGAATGTGCGCTTTCGCGACCATTACGTGGAGACGCCCATCGATCTGTCCCAGGTGCTTTTCATCGCCACCGCCAACACGACCCAGACGATCCCGCGGCCGCTTTTGGACCGCATGGAGGTCATCGAGGTCAACAGCTACACGGAAAATGAGAAATTCCATATCGGCCGGGACTATCTGGTGGGAAAGCAGCTGGAGCGGAACGGCCTGACGGAAAGCCAGCTGACGATCAGCGACGGCGCGTTGAAGAGGATTATCCATAATTATACCCGTGAGGCGGGGGTCCGGAATCTGGAGCGCCGCATCGGCGATATCTGCCGGAAGGCGGCCAGGGAGTATCTGGAGAGCCAGGGAAGGGAAGGCGGCCAGGACGCAGAGAAGGAAAAAGACGGTCAGGACGCAGAGAGGGGAAAAGGCGGCGCCCAGGACGCGAAGAAGGGAAGCGGCGGGAAGAAGCGTTCCGCAAAAGGGAATTCCGTTCCCCATCCGATCCGCGTCACCGAGTCCAATCTGGAGAAATATCTGGGCAAGGAGCGCGTCTCATTCGAGGACGCCAATGAGGAGAATCAGGTGGGAATCGTCCGCGGCCTGGCCTGGACCAGCGTAGGGGGCGATACCCTGCAGATTGAGGTCAACACGATGCCCGGCAAGGGGGAGTTAAAGATGACCGGCCAGCTGGGCGACGTGATGAAGGAGTCGGCGCAGATTGCGATGACCTATGTGCGGTCCGTCTGTCCGCGCTACGGCGTCGATGACGATTATTTTGAGAAGCACAATCTGCATATCCATATTCCGGAGGGAGCGGTGCCGAAGGACGGTCCGTCAGCCGGCATCACCATGGCTACGGCGATGCTGTCCGCCGTCACAGGGCGTCTCGTGGACTGCAAGCTGGCCATGACCGGGGAGATCACGCTCCGCGGCCGCGTCCTGCCGATCGGCGGCTTAAAGGAGAAGATTCTGGCGGCCAAGATGGCCCACATCCGCCGCGTGCTGGTGCCGGAGAAGAACCGGCCGGACATCGCGGAGCTGTCCAAGGAGATCACAAGGGGGCTTTCCATCCTCTATGTGAAGGACATGCAGGAGGTCATTGCGGAGGCGTTTGTCGGGGAAGAAAGCGAGGATAGAAAGCCATGATAATCAGGAAAGCCGAACTGGAGACCGTCTGCGGCGTGACCAGCCGCCTGCCGCTCCACAACCAGCCGGAGTTTGCCTTCGCCGGAAAGTCCAACGTGGGCAAATCCTCGCTGATCAACGCGCTGATGAACCGGAAGTCCTTAGCGCGCACCTCGTCGCAGCCAGGCAAGACACAGACCCTGAATTTCTATCATGTCAACGATGCGTTTTACTATGTGGATCTGCCCGGCTACGGCTATACGAAGATCGCCGTGGCGGTCAAGGAGAGCTGGGGGAAGATGATCGAGGATTATCTGCACCGCTCAGAGTGCCTGCGCTGCGTTTTTCTGCTGGTGGATATCCGCCACGAGCCGTCAGCCAACGATAAGACGATGTATGACTGGATTGTACGCAACGGTTTCCGCCCGGTGGTTATCGCCACCAAATCCGACAAGCTCAGCCGCGGCCAGGCGGCGAAGCAGCTGCAGGTAATCCGCAGCGTCCTCGGCATGGAAGCCGGCGATGTGCTCCTGCCGTTTTCCGCCCTGAATAAGCAGGGGCGGGAGGAGATCTGGGCTTATGTGGAGAGTCTCCTGGCGCCGGAGACGGCTGCTTTGGACGGCGGGACGTGAGGATATTTCGGAGATTGATTGAAATTCATGATTTCTCTTGACGAAATGATATTAAAATCCCGTTTTCGACACTTGAGTGATTAGAAAGGGCCGGAATTCCTTGTAAAATGAGGAAAATCCGGCCCTTATCGG
>CANRHU010000019.1 GCA_947630485.1 uncultured Lachnospiraceae bacterium | reverse complement strand
CAGGACTTCTCCGAGGACACCTACCGGACGCTGATGGCGGCGGACAGCGCGGTCATGGTCATCGACGGCTCCAAGGGCGTGGAGGCCCAGACCATCAAGCTGTTCAAGGTCTGCGTGATGCGCGGGATTCCCATTTTCACTTTTATTAACAAGCTGGACCGGGAGGCGAAGGACCCGTTTGAACTGATGGACGATATTGAAAATGTCCTTGGCATCCGGACGTGTCCCATCAACTGGCCCATCGGCTGCGGGAAGAATTTTAAGGGCGTGTACGACCGGAATACCCGCAAGATCACCACCTTCACGGCAGCCATGGGCGGCCAGAAAGAGGTTGCGTCCCAGACCTTCGACGTGGAAGGGACGGACGTGGAGTCGGTGATCGGCGCGGATTACCATAAGCAGCTTCTGGACGAGATCGAGCTTTTGGACGGCGCCGCGGACGAGTTCGACCTGGAGCGTGTGCGGCGGGGAAATCTGTCGCCGGTCTTCTTCGGGTCGGCGCTGACCAATTTCGGCGTGGAGACATTTCTCCGGCATTTCCTGGATATGACCACGTCGCCGCTTCCCAGAAAGACAACGACCGGGGAGGTCGATCCGTTTAAGGAGCAGTTCTCGGCCTTTGTGTTCAAAATCCAGGCCAATATGAACAAAGCCCACCGGGACCGGATCGCGTTCATGCGGATCGTGTCCGGCAGGTTTGAGGCAGGCATGGAGGTCAACCATGTGCAGGGCGGCAAGAAGCTGCGCCTGTCTCAGCCCCAGCAGCTGATGGCCCAGGACCGGAAGATCGTGGACGAGGCTTACGCCGGAGACATCATCGGCGTGTTCGACCCGGGGATTTTCTCCATTGGCGACACCCTGTGCCTGTCCAATGAGAAGTTTGAGTTCGAGGGCATCCCCACCTTCGCGCCGGAGCATTTCGCACGGGTACGTCAGATAGATACGATGAAGCGGAAGCAGTTCTTAAAAGGCGTGAACCAGATCGCCCAGGAAGGCGCGATCCAGATCTTCCAGGAGTTCAACACCGGTATGGAGGAGATCATTGTCGGTGTCGTCGGCGAGCTGCAGTTCGAGGTGCTGACCTACCGCCTGGAGAATGAGTACGGCGTCGAGGTAAAACTGGATCAGCTCCCCTACGAGTACATCCGCTGGGTGGAGAACAAAGACGAGATCGACGTAGAGAAGATCCAAGGCACCTCCGACATGAAACGCATCCGCGACCTGAAAGGCAACCCGCTCCTGCTGTTCATCAACAGCTGGAGCGTCGGAATGGTCCAAGAGCGAAATCCCAAATTAATTATGTGCGACTTTGGTCGTAACTAGGAGCCATGCGGCCAGATGAATGCATTTCTCAGGGCGGGAGCTTGCTCACGCCAGGAGAAATGTATTCGGCTGGCCATACGGCGACAGCCGTCCATCTGATGAACCGCAGGTTCAGCAGATGGGAGCATGGCGGAGTCGCCGTCACCCAAGCGTCCGGCGCAGCCGCAGCTTGTCAGACATCCCAAGCGTCCGGCGCAGCCGCAGCCCGTCAAACACCCCAGGCATCCGCCGCCGCTCGCAGCTTGTCAAACACCCCAGGTGTCCGCCGCCGCTCGCAGCCCGTCAGACATCCCAAGCGTCCGGCGCAGCCGCAGCCCGTCCACCGCGCCGCCCCCCTCATCCCCCCCTCAAGAAAAAAAGAAAGCGAGGAATATACCCATGAAATACCAAAACGAAATCACCGCCTACATCGACGCTCACACCGAAGAGCTGGTCGAGGACCTCTTCACCCTCTGCCGCATCAACAGCGAAAAGATGCCGTCCGAACCCGGCAAGCCCTACGGCGCCGGCCCGGCCGAGGCCCTTTCCGCCGCGCTTCGCAGGGCGGAAGCCTACGGCTTTTCGGTCCGCAATTACGACAATTACGTTGGCACGATCGATCTCAACAGTCAGCCGAAGCAGCTGGACATCCTGGCCCATCTGGACGTGGTTCCGGCCGGGGAAGGATGGCAGGTGACGGATCCGTTTGTCCCGATCCTGAAAGACGGCAAACTTTACGGCCGCGGCACGTCAGACGACAAGGGGCCCGCGGTGGCCGCCCTTTACGCGATGCGCTGCGTAAAAGAGCTGGGGATTCCGGTATCGAAAAATGTGCGGCTGATTCTGGGCTGTGACGAGGAATGCGGAAGCTCGGATATCGCCCATTATTATCAGATCGAGAAGGAAGCGCCGATGACCTTCTCTCCGGATGCGGATTTTCCGGTGATCAATATTGAGAAAGGCCGTCTGGCCGGTCAGTTTGACGCGGAATTCGCGGCCGGAACGGCGCTGCCCAGATTGGTGAGCGTTGATGCGGGAATCAAAGTAAATGTGGTTCCTGGCAAGGCGTTTGCAGAGGTGGAAGGCCTGGAAACGGAGCTTCTGGAGCGGATCGGAAAAGAAGTGACGGACGAGATCGGAGTCGCGTTTCTTTTGGAACCTTGCGGTGAAAGCAAGGTTACACGAGTTAAGGTTACAGCGGTCGGCGAGGGAGCCCATGCGGCCAGTCCGCAGACCGGCAACAACGCGCTGACAGGGCTTCTGACGTATCTGACGAGGCTGCCGTTTGCGCCCTGTCCGCAGATCGACGCGTTAAAGAATCTGTGGGAGCTGATTCCGCACGGCGATTTAAACGGAAAGGGCCTTGGAATCGACTTATGCGATGAGATATCCGGAAAACTGACCCTGTCGTTTACGATGCTGAAGGTGACGGAGTCCCGCCTGGAGGGCCTGTTTGACGCCCGCTGCCCGCTCTGTGCCACGAACGAGAATATGCTGAATGTCGCGAAGGCCAATATGGCGGCCCGGGGAATCACGCTCCGCAATGATTCCTTTAATCCGCCGCACCACGTGGATGAGAATTCCGAATTCGTGCAGACGCTTCTTCGCGTGTATGAGGCTTATACAGGATTGAAGGGCAGCTGCCAGGCAATCGGAGGAGGAACCTATGTGCATCACTTAAAGAACGGTGTAGCTTTCGGCGCGTCGATGCCGGGAACGGACAACCGGATGCATGGGGCCGACGAGAGGGCAGAGCTTTCGGATCTGGTGACAAGCGCGAAAATCTTTGCGCAGGTGATCGCTGAACTGTGCGAATAAAAATACAAACGGAGCGTCACTGGCGCTTTGTTCGCATGGAAATGAAAATACGGAAAGCGTGCCACTGGCACCCTTCCCGCATGGAAATCAAAAACGGCTGCAACCCAGTAATGCGGGGCTGCGGCCGTTTTTGTCAATTCTACTCCAGGATACGCTCCCCTTTATTAGACAGAAGTTCATTGATCCGCATTACATCCATATGGTGTTCGATTCCGTATATAATAACCGCGTCCCGGGAAGATTTGGCGTAGAGAATTCCCTCTCCGGCGCACTCCAGGCACCGCTGTGTCTCCCGCAGAGTAAGACCGGCAGCAACGCACAGGGCCAGGATCTTGTCGCGCCCCGGCTGCCGCGCGCCGTTTAAGATCTGGTAGCCGTAGGTGCGGTCCAGCTGGGCCGCGCGGATGACATCGGACTTTTTCAGATCATGGCTCTTTAGCAAATGCTGAAAGCAGCCGGCGAAATCCATACTGGCATCCGGTTTTGTATGTGTTTCAAGATAGGCGTCCAGTTCCTTCTGCGAATGAGTGCCGGTCAGGATACGCAGCAGTTCGCCGGTGGTTTTGGAGTCTGTAGTCTGCGGCGTCCCGATATGGGCGTCATTTTCTTTCTTAAGCATGTCGGGTTCTCCTTTTGTATTTCCATTTTTTATGTTACACTAAATATGATTATTGCACAAGTAAAATTGGGAACATTTTCAGGAATGAGGAGGCCATATGCCGGATCGGTATCAGGAAATCGCCCCTGTCGGAAAATACAAAAATATCTGGCGGGTTCTTGACCGGGACACAGGGGAGATCTGTGTGAGAAAATGCCTTGAAACATTCAATCAGGAAGTGTATGAACGTGTTGCACGGCTTCGCAATATCCATATCCCCCGTATTATCGCGTGGAAGCTGGAAGAGGGAAGATTCTGGCTGATCGAGGAGTACATAAACGGCGAGACGCTGGAAGAACGGATAAACCGCGGGTATTCATTTGGCCGGGAGGAAGCGTTCGGAATCGTCCGCCAGGTCTGCGAAGCCCTTGCCTGTCTGCACAGCCAGGAGCCGCCGATCATTCACCGGGATGTGAAACTGTCCAACATCATGATTTCCCGAGGGGGTGTTGTGAAGCTGATCGATTATAACGCGGCCCGGATTTATGAGAAGGGGCTGAAGCAGGATACCCGACTGATCGGAACCGAGGCCTACGCGGCTCCCGAGCAGTTCGGCTTTGCCCAGACAGACGCCCGGACGGATATCTACGCGCTTGGCGTGGTGTTCAATTATCTCCTGACCGGGGTTCATATCAAAGACCGAATGGCGGAAGGCGCCTGCGGCGCCGTCATCCGGAAATGTACGCAGATGGATCCGAAGCAGAGATATCAGTCGGTATGGGAGCTGGATCAGGCGCTGCAGGTATTGCAGATGAATGGTCCGGCCGCAGCGACGGCGGCGGAGGATGCAGCAGAGACGGCAGAATCCATCCGCACAAGACCCGCGCCTGCGCCCCGGGCGGAGGAAGAGGCAGGGTTCCATGGGGAAGATAGATACAAAGAACGCAGGAGTGAAACGGACAGGCGCAAACCGGCCGGGATATGGCCGATCCCCGGTTTCCGAAGCGGCGTATGGTGGAAGAAACTGCTGGCGGTGGCGGGCTATCTGTTCATCATTATTGTAAGTCTGAAGGTGGATTTTGAGGTGGATGCGGGCCGGCCGCTGGCGCTGTGGTCGGATAGGATCCTGGTGCTTATCAGCCTGCTTGTCACAGTTGCGGTATATACGGACTATCACGGCGCCGCCGCGAAAATGCCGCTTCTGCACAGCAAGAAAGGATGGGCCCGCTGTCTGGGATATTGTATGGTCTGGCCGTTCACATATGGGATTCTTATTCTGCTTGAGACCATAGCTGTATTGCTGTTTCAGGCGATCGTGAAAATTTAGAAAAGTATGCTGCCAGCATACCAAATTATACGAAGAAAATAGTAAACTGCCGGTATAAAGAGAAAGATACCGGCAGTTATTTTAATGCTTATCGGAAGATGGAGAATTCTGGCTGAAATGCGCGATCACATCTTCCAGCAGGTTCTTAACCAGAGGAAGGGCCTCCTTGGGGCACTCGCTGAGAAGCTGGGATAGTTCGCCGTTCATATAGACAGGAGAGGCGCAGTCCGCGCCCTGAAGGATATAGGAGGGCTCTATTTCCAGAAAACGACAAATCTGAACCAGCCGCTCCAGATTGATCTGCGTCCTTCCGCATTCGATCCTGCTGATGAACGCGGTGGAAACATCCAGATATTCCGCCAGCTGCTCCTGCGTGACGTGTTTTTCTTTCCTGCATTTGGCCAGGCGCTGCCCTATCAGCCTGTAGTCGAGTATCATGCATATCACCCCTTTTGATTATATGCGGAATTGGGGAAAATGATAAGGAATCTATAAGTTAATATTGACTTATAAGTTATATAATGATACACTTTGAATGGGTGGACATCTATGTTGGAAGGGGGATGAAAAGAATGATGAAAGGATATTATTGATTATTCGTTTCAAAAGGTGTGGTTGGACAATGATTTATTTAAATTACGAGGAGGTAATACCATGAAAATAACAAAAATACTATTTTCCGCTTTCATTATATCTGTCTCGGTAGCTTCTACGGTATTTGCAGGAGAGTGGAAACAGGAGTCGGATGGGCGTTACTGGTATCAGAATAATGATGGTAGTTATCCAGTAAATCAATGGCAGGAAATTGATGGAAAGCAATATTATTTTGGTGCTGACGGATATATGCTGGCGAATACGACCACGCCGGACGGCAGTTTAGTCGGTTCAGATGGAGCTAAAATAACGCTGCATACAGTATCAAATATTTCTTATGCTTCAAATTCAGTGACAAACGCTCTCCTGATCCAGGACTGGCTGTATGAAAATTACGGAACCACACTACATTTTCTGGAAATAACCAATAACTCTCCGTATACGTTGTCGATTAGTATTAATGAGACTGCAAAGGATTCGGCAGGGAATGCGGTAGGAGCAGGATCAACTTCCGAGGGTGATATTCCGGCAGGTGCTACGGTCTTTTTGACGAATTACTTTGGCAGTGTTACAGGAGTACATAGCTTTGATACGTCGATAGAAACTACGGTGAACAAATATTATGTTCCGGTTATCCAGAATGTCGCCGTAGAGGCTACAGACCTTGGAGATAAAGTTTTAGTTAAGGCTACTAATAATGGCGCAATCCCGGCAGAATTTGTGAAAGCTACCGTAGTTTTCTTTAGAGGAAATGAAGTGGTGAATTATGATACGAGTTATTTTTGCGATAGTGAAAGCGAACTGAAACCGGGTGCGTCCATGACGAAACAGATGGATTATTATAACTGGGATGGAGTCAGATATGACTCGTTTAAGGTCCGCGTTACCGGGCAAAGGTATGATTGGGGATTTTAAGACTCTGTTAGTTAAAATAAGGGGTTGACATTTCTGAAAGATGTGGAGGTATAAGCATGCCTTAGTTATATTGTAATATGCAAAGAAGGCAAGTTATAATTGGGATCGAGTTCAGTGGCAAAACTGGCCGGCGCTGTAGACTATGTTACCGTCTACAGCACTGGCGATGCCAGCATCACCTTCAAGCACGAACAGAAATGGTGTGGAGACACCTTTTTTCGGAATAGAATCGTAAAAAGGAGCCGTATCAAGGCTTTCTTTTTGCGTAACTACTGGAAAGTAGGACGTAAACTGCTTCTTTTAATAAAACTGTTAAAGTGATTATGAGGTGAAGACCAGAACCTCTTTTCCCTTATTTAATAAAGTCATTTGCAGCAAGAAGAGCCATTTTGTGAATAAATCCTTCCTCAAGAAAGTGGATGCTTTGGGTTATAATGTTGTGCTGATGTATGTAAAAAAATAGAGGTTCATTTTTGGATATATGTCGAGGAGTATACTGCGGTTAGTACACCGAAATAATTACAGAAAATATGCGGCAAGAGGGAGTACCGGTTAATGAGAAATAAAATTGTTCATAACGGAATTCTGCCTGTCATTCTGATCTTCTGCCTCGTTATGACTTCCTTAGCAGGGTGTGGGCTTGGAAGCCAGCATCTTGAAGTGATATATGAGGAGAACATGAATGAGGACATCGACAACTGGGAAGATGTCGATGATAACAGCGTCACTACGTGGGACAATGCAGTCGTAGTCACATGGGCTGATATAGACGAGTTTTCAGAGTGGGTATATGCTGAGCTCCTGTTTGAGGAAATACCGGAGGATATGCCAATTGTCGAGTGCCGAGTGTTGAACTATCAGTCTAACGGGAAATACTTTGATGGTGAGAAAGTATATAAAATGGTCGGCGACAAATTTGATGTCAATTCATTTGTTGCTAAATATGCTGTTGGTACCGGTGTGATTGTTATCTGTGTAGTCTTAAACGTTGTGATGGCAGGAGTATCTACTCCCATCACATGCTTCATTGCTGGGGCTGCGGACGCATCAGTTTCGATGGCTGTCAAAGGGGCAGCGTTTGGTGCCGCTGCAAAAGCAATCATCAGCGCCATTAAGTCAGGTGGCGATTTTGAAGAGACCCTGTATGGTGCGCTTGAAGGTTCAGCGGAAGGCTACATGTGGGGAGCTATATATGGCGCTGCGACCGGAGGATTCAAGAGCAAGTATTGTTTTACTGAAGATACGCCGGTACTGATCGATTGCGGTGTACGCAAAATATCTGAAATCCATGTCGGCGATTGTGTGTATGCGTATGACGAGAATACTGGCATATACGCGTATAAGCCAGTTACTCAGATTATCATTGGTGAAACCATGGAAACGATCCGTATTCAAATTGATGGAGAGATAATCGAATGTACTCCGATGCATCCGTTCTTAACAGAATTCGGATGGTTGCCTGCATCTGAGCTGAAAAAAGGAAATCAAGTGCTTTCAAATAATGGTTTCTACCGTACAGTCACATCTGTTGATTTAGTAAGCTATGCTGCACCAATCTCAACATACACCCTGTGCGTGAACGATTATCATAGCTTTTTGGTTGGGAACTTTGGAGCTGTGGTCCACAACAAATGCAAGCTAAACGAAAAGTATGCCAATAATACCTATAAATTCCCGGAAGGGAGCACACAGGCCGCAAAGTATCCTGACGGTGTTCCGTTCGATGCAAACGGATATCCTATATTCGACCAATATGCTACAAAGACGGTCAAATTTGATTTCCCGTCCACGGCGGGAAAAGCTGCTGGTAAATGTCTGACAGGCAACTGTACTTCTGATTTCAGGCTTGCCAATCAGGCTGCTGGTTTGACATCAACACCACCAGGCTATACATGGCACCACCATCAAGACATGGTGACGATGCAGTTGGTACCACAGGATGTTCACTCTGTTGTGTATGGAGGAGTTGCTCATGCGGGCGGAGAATCAGCGCTTGCAGAATTTTGGGCGACATTAGAATCGCCGGCAGACATTCCGTAAGGAGGGATTCACATGGAGATTCAGGAAGAAACAATTATTCTGTTTGATCAGGATAAAAAATATGTAAAGGATTACCTAAAATCCCGAAAGGTGACCAACCGGGAACTTGGAAAGATTATCCAGAAGCATCCTTTCGGACTGCTGAAGGACACCTCCTTCTTTGTAGGAGAAGAAGAATTTGGCATTAGCCACTTCCTTTCCAAATCAGATGTTACAGGGTATGACATACAGAAGGTCAATACTTTGTTGGGCACCGAAGCATTGAACATTGTCGCTTTCGCAATTGTTATGGGAGATGATGTTCTTTGCTATGATATCAAGAGCAAGGAGGTTATTTTGTGGTTGGTTCAGACAGCCGAGGGAGAAAGACTTCTTGTTTCGGACAACCTGACCAAGTTTCTTAAGTCATTAGATTAATACCATTACATATACGAGGAGAGACATGAAAATGAAGAAAGCAGCTATATTATTTGTGGTTGTGATTCTGGTAGCTTTACTGGGATTTTCACTAACAGGATGCGGTTTTTTTGAAAACACATCTTTTGGCCGAACCATTTCCAGTCCTTTTAGAAAGCACGAAATCACATATCAGGCATCGACTCGTTTTCTGTACAGCACAGACGGAGGCTCTTCGTGGTCGGAGACTATTCAGGAGATTCCGGTAAATACCACTTATTACCTCGCTGTAGAAATGCAGGTTTCTCAATCTGAGAACACTAAAGATGAAAAGACAATTGTTGCAACGATTACGATTCCTTCGACGACAGTGCTTGACTGTTATCTGGATGACCATCCTGGTGTCAGCATTACCGGAAAAACCGATGCGGTTACAAACAGTGTCTCTTATGATTTTAATGTTGTAGCTGGAACGAGTCCCAGTAAGTTTAGGGCTGTCTTTGAATGCAAGCCATTAAGTGAGGGACGCACTAAGGTTGAGGTTGTATACGATGATAATGTCAGTCCTAACTGGGATGCCACAGGAACCATCAAATATGTATCTGCGCAGAATGAGGAGGATGCAGACTGATGAAGAAAAGACGCAATCAATGCTATTTTCTTCTGGGAACAATTATCATGTTCCTTGTATCATGCTTTTGCTCTTTTGGCTTCGTGAAGGAAAATCTGGAGCAGGCTACAAGGAAGAATAGTTTTGAAAGCATTTATGCGCACACGACCATAGATTATATTGTTCCGGGGCCTTCAAATTCTCAGATAGATGAACTTGAAAGCACAGAGGAAAATGGTATTAAGGCTGTAACTCCTTATTATGAGACAACGACGGTGATTGATATTAATGGAAGCTCCGTAAACGGAACCTCCATTCTTTTCCCATTTGCTGAGAAGATGAAGTATACGCCATATGGATCTGCGAGAATAACCAATGGGGCTACAGAACTAAAAGGCGGAGATGCTGTTGTAGACCAGGCTTATCTTGACAATATCGGATACGGGATTGGGGATAACGTTTCAATCAACATTGCAGACCGGGAGTATACTTTCAAAATAACCAGTGTTGCTGAAACGAATACGTATTACAATAATGGTACGATTGCACTTATTTTATCGAGAGATGCAGCGCATCAGTTAGAAGAAGCAGGAATCAAATATAGTGCTGCGTATATTTCTGCTGATGACAAAGCCGCTTGTGAGACCTATCTTTACTCAGAGTACAAACCTCTTTCCCGGCTGAAAGGTCGATCAGAGTATGACAGTGAGGATACTTATAATCAGCATCTTCAGGACTTTAACGATGCGGATTGGTCAAAAGAAATCACAAACTGCCAAGAGAATTATAAGGTACTCAGTGTGAAATATGATAATGTTCAGACAGGTATCTGGATCAATAACCTTATCATGGCAATAATTATAGCCATTGTGATAATTGTGTTCAATACGGTTCTTCTAACAAACAGCGGAATGAAGAGCTTTATGAAAACTTTTCTCGTAAAGAAAAGCGGAACCAAAGGTGCTGTTAAGGCGTTCTATAAATCTGGTATTACTGCGAATGCGGTTGTGTTTTGTATTGCAAGTACCGCATTGTATGTTTTCTTGGCGAAGAAGGCTCATATATCTTTGCTGGATCATCAGGTGTTGAATTGCATTATTCCTATACTGACGGCAATTATTATTTCGACAATAATGATCGGAATATCCAGCGGATATGTTGAAAAACACTACAAAGTTAAAGTGATTAAGAAAAGAGACTCAACAGAGGAAGTTCAGGTAGAAGTAATCTGATATGGGAATGTATGTAAAAGGATATATAGAAAGAGTGACGATGATTGTAATTACGGTTGCTATAGTCGTGGCATCGTCATTTTTATGTTCTGGTCTGTTCCATGTAAAAGTGAATAAAATCGGTGGACAGCTCAATAGTTACGACTCTGCCGACTATTCCATAATATACATACTCAACTATGGTAAAAGCTTCAACAATGAATGTCTTTACCCGGATACCGATATTCAATTCTATCGTGATGCTGATAGATCTCGTCGGTTGACTGTTTCAAGCATCATGCGAGAAGAAGGGGTTTTATATGATCTGGGGTATCTTTCGTGTCTTTCTTGTCTAAAACCGGGAGAAGTTTGCATATCTCAGAATGTTGCTGATGCGTATGATCTCAGCATTGGCGATGATTTATTTGTGGAATACTCTTATTCGCCGTTACTTGTATCGGTGAAAGTCATGGACATTATGCAAACAGAGTATGACTATGTAAACCCCTCTATAGACAATGATATCGGGGTGGTTTTCCTTGGTTTTAATCGAGAATACGCCGCAAGCACGAACAGTAAATTTGTATTGTTTGCTGAAAAATCAAAAACTGATGAGCTGGCAATATTCCCTCAAATCATAAGCGAAGTAATAAACAAATCTGGAAACGTCGATAATGTCACTTCACAAGGAGCAGCTGCCTTGATTGTTGAAATCATGTTTTCGCTAGCAGCTGTAATTCTGGCACATATGTTGTTTTTTTCAAAATCAAATATTCCGCTTTATCGCTGTTATTTAAAGGGCATGAATCGCTTTCTTATGTCTATTATCCCATTAGTGGAAAAACTGGTATTTTGTTTATTACCTTGTGTAATGGCTCAGTGTTTGTCAGTATCAGGGATGTCAGAAAGTTCAATAACAAAAGTATTCCGAATAATTCCTATAGTCATATGCGGATGGTATTCCATAATTATGTTTGCTGTTGAATCACTAAAACTGAGAAGGAAAGGCGGATGAAAATGGAGCTCCTGACAATTAATCAGTTTAATCTATCTATTGGAGAGAATCACAAAATAATAAACGGATCCTTCTCAATACATCCAGGAGATGTTATACTGCTTACCGGCCCTAACGGATGCGGGAAGTCGACTCTCATTAAAGTGCTTATGGGGGCAGCATTCAATTATGCGGGCTTGGATTATTCATATTCATTTGTCACGTATAAAGAAGAGTATAGTATTCTGGATTCAGAAAGCGAGAATGAAGCGTTTCGGAGAAGTGTTTGCTATGTGTCTCAAGAAGATGAATTTGAGTCAGATAGCGTTCTGAATTGCTTTGTGAACTCTATCGATTATACGGTGAGGGAGAATAAGGCAGCATATGTGCTTGACTTCATAAAGCAGTTCTTAATTTGCGACTGCTTTGGCATTGGCCCCACCAAAGTTCGGCCTGATAGGAATTATCGATGCGTATTAAAGCAACTCGGAATAAGTCGTCATGAAATAACCCAAGAAGATATTTTGGCTGTCAAGTACCTCTCGATGAGTACTAAGCGAATGAGCGGTGGGCAGAAAAAACTGACTAACATCTTTTCAAATCTGATCCGGTATCAATTCTGCGATCTGTTGATACTGGATGAGCCGTTGAATAATCTGGATTACAACAATGTACGTGCTTTTTCAAATGTGCTTACGAAGATTTATCGGTTAAAGCCGGAACTGGCAATTATCCTTGTAACTCATTGTCGGTCGATACCTATCGTAAATCGTATTATTGAGATAGATCCAGTTCGGAAACGGTTCAACGAATGTGAAAGCTATGTATGTAGTTCATGCTTTGGGACAGTTGGCGAAGATGGAGTATACCAGTAACTGCTAATTGAGGATTCACATTGGAGTGAATAAGAACTGTGAGAAGTACCAGCGGGATCAGACGGACAAGCTGCATGGTCGAATACGGAGACCTGATAAGTTCCACACATTCTCTATTCCGAAAAAAGGTGTCTCCACGCCAAATTTCGGAATAGAATTCATTTCCCCCTTTACATAATCCTATTAAAATGCTATACTTATTCCGAAAAAAGGTGTCTCCCCACCAAATTTCGGAATAGAATAGGAGGCGTCAAGATGGAGATAAAGCGCGACGACTATCTGAATAAACTGATCCGGCGGCAGGGAAACGGCATGATCAAGATCGTGACCGGCATCCGCCGGTGCGGGAAATCGTATCTTCTGTTTAATCTTTTTCATGATTATCTGGTACGGCAGGGTGTGGATGAGGCGCATCTGATTGAAGTCGCGCTCGATAACCGGCTCTATAAGGAACTGCGTGATCCGGATCGGATGCTTCATTATATCATGGAGCGGATCACAGATCAGAAGATGTACTACATTATTCTGGATGAAGTTCAGATGATGGATGAATTTGAGGATGTCTTAAACAGCCTTCTGCATATCCGCAATGCGGATGTGTATGTGACGGGGAGCAATTCCCGGTTCCTGTCCTCGGACGTAATCACGGAGTTTCGGGGACGCGGCGATGAAATTCGGGTCTATCCGCTGAGTTTCCGGGAATATACTTCCGTATATGACGGTACGGTTGATGAGGCGTGGGACGACTATTTTCTGTACGGCGGACTTCCTCTGATCCTGACAAGGGAGACCGAGGAGGAGAAGGCCGGGTATCTGTCGGCGTTGTTTGATAAGGTATATCTGTCGGACATCATTGAGCGTCACAGGATCAGGAATGGAGAAGAACTGGATGAACTGGTGGATATCCTGGCCTCCGCGGCGGGGGCTTTGACCAGTCCGATGAAACTGTCCCGTACCTTCCGCAGCGCAAAAGGGAAGACGATCACGGATAAGACGCTGAAGAGATACATGGATTATCTGCAGGACGCGTTTCTGATCCGCAGGGCGGTTCGTTATGATATCAAGGGGAGAAAATATATCAATTCTCCGGCAAAATATTATTTTGAGGACGTGGGTCTGCGCAACGCGCGGCTGAATTTCCGCCAGGTGGAAGAGAATCATATTATGGAGAATATCATTTTCAATGAAATGCGCATCCGGGGATATCAGCTGGATGTGGGAGTCGTAGAGGTGTACGGTAAGGCTCAGGGCAGCAAAACGATAAAGAAGCAGCTGGAGGTCGATTTTGTGGCCAATCAGGGAAGCCGCAGGTATTATCTGCAGTCGGCCTATGAAATGAGCAGGACGGAGAAGGAGGAGCAGGAGAAACGGCCGCTTCTGCATATTGATGATTCCTTTAAAAAGATTGTTCTTGTGAAGGACCGCATGAAACCCAGGCGGGACGGGCAGGGAATCGTCACCATGGGGATCCGCGAATTTCTTCTGGATCCGAACAGCCTGGAAAGCTGATGCATGAATTTCTGATGGATTCAAACAGCCTGGAAAGAACGTTTTTTTGAAAAAATTGCTTGACAAATTGGTTAAAATGCTCTAATATGGTCGCAAGTTCAGTTAAAACATATCCAAAGACTTGGAAGGGAAGAGTAGCAGGCGGGAATTCTCACAGAGAGCTCCGGAGGCTGAGAGGGAGCAGAAGAAAGCTTGTGAACATGGTCCTGGAGTTGCGTGGCCGAATTCTTTGTTTTAGGCCGCGACGGAAGCGCCCGTTATTGCGATAGAGTATAATCCGACCAGCCTATGAGGCGGCCGGCCGTACTTGATGAGACCGGACATGTGAGTGCCCGGTGAAATTAGGTGGTATCACGTGAGTTTGAGCTCTCGTCCTATGTGGACGGGAGCTTTTTTGTATGGCGGAAATTTCCCGAAAAGAATGGAGGCATACGAATGGAAACGCCAATCATCCAGATCCGGGATCTGGGAAAAGAATTTCGGACTGCGAATGGTCCGGTGCGCGCCCTGCAGGACATCAATCTCGAGGTGGACGCGGGTGAAATCTTCGGAATCATTGGCCTAAGCGGCGCGGGCAAGAGCACTCTGGTGCGCTGCGTTAATTATCTGGAAGTGCCCACGGAGGGCGACGTGCTTTTCGAAGGCCGGAGCATGGCTTCGATGACGGAGAAGGAGCGGCGGGCGACGCGCCAGTCCATGGGTATGATTTTCCAGCAGTTTAACCTGCTGGCCCAGCGGAATGTGATCCGCAACGTATGTTTTCCGCTGGAACTGATCGGCGTTCCGAAGAAGGAAGCCCGGGAACGCGCCATGGAGCTTTTGCGGACGGTCGGTCTTGAGGAGCGGGCGCTGGCCTATCCGGCGCAGCTGTCCGGGGGCCAGAAGCAGAGAGTGGCCATCGCCAGGGCATTGGCCACCAACCCGAAGGTGCTGCTCTGCGACGAAGCCACCAGCGCGCTGGATCCCGATACAACCAAGCAGATTCTGGAGCTTCTGAAAGAAATTAACCGTGCCATGGGCGTGACGATTCTCGTCATTACGCATGAGATGTCCGTGATCGAGGCCATCTGCGACCGTGTGGCGATCATCGACCAGAGCCGTATCGCCGAGGTCGGAGCGGTGTCGGAGATTTTTGTGGATCCCAAATCCGCGATCGGGCGCAGGCTGATTATGGGGGAGGCGGCGCATCAGGCGGAAGCTTTTAAGCAACAGCGCAGCATCCGCATTATCTTTGACGGACGGGAGTCCGCGGAGCCGGTCATTTCCAATATGGTTCTGGCCTGCAATGCGCCGGTGAATATCATGTATGCGGCCACGAGGGACATTCAGGGGAAGGCCATGGGACAGATGGTGGTGCAGCTGCCGGAAGATGCGGCCAGCGCGGAGCGGGTCATCCGCTATCTGAGGTCGGTCCGGATTCCATACGAGGAGGTGGGTGAAAATGAAATTTGATGCAACGACAATCCAGATGCTTAGGACAGGAATCTGGGAATCCTTCTATATGACGGCGCTGTCGTCCCTCTTTGCCTATGTGATTGGGCTGCCTTTGGGAGTTATCCTGGTGGTCGCCGATCAGGACGGCATCCATCCGATTCCCTGGTTGCAGAAGATTCTGGGCGTGATTATAAACCTGCTCAGAAGCGTTCCGTTTCTGATCCTGCTGTTTATCGCCCTGCCGCTCTCTAAGATTGTGATCGGAACCCGGATCGGTTCGCCGGCGATCATCATCCCGCTGACAATCGCGGCCGCGCCTTATGTGGCCCGGGTGGTGGAATCGTCGTTCCGGGAGCTGGACGCGGGCGTCATAGAGGCGGCCCAGTCGATGGGCGCTTCCACCTGGCAGATCATATGGAAGGTGCTCTTGCCGGAGTCGAAGCCGTCGCTTCTTCTGGGGGCGGCGCTGGCGGTGACGACGATCCTCAGCTATTCCGCCATGGCCGGTTTTACAGGAGGCGGCGGACTCGGAGCGATCGCCATCAACTACGGGTATTACCGCTATGAGCCGTTTTTGATGTGGATTTCGGTGATACTTCTGGTAGTAATGGTGCAGGTGATTCAGGAAGTGGGCACGCGTCTGTCGAAGAAGGGAGACAAGCGGATCCGTTAAATATGAAATAAAGATTCCTGGAATCTTTATAATAAATCCAAAAATTCAATTTTGAAGGAGGAGAGTTATGAGAAAAGAGAGTGTAAGAAGAGTTTCTGTGATTGCGGCGGCAGTTCTGGCGGCGGCGTCCCTCGCTGCCTGCGGCGGTCAGTCGTCCGGTACGGCCGGGACGTCTGAAGCGACGACGGCGGCGGAGAGCGGGCAGAAGGAAGAGACTGCGGCGACGGCCGCGGCGGCGGAAGCGGAGCAGGAGCAAGCAACCGCGGCGGCAAGCGGGGAGCTGACCAAGATCATTGTCGGCGCAAGCCCGGCCCCTCACGCGGAAATCCTCCGCGCTGCCCAGGATATTCTGGCTGAAAAAGGTTATGAGTTACAGGTTATGGAATATGTGGATTATATCCAGCCCAACCTGGCGCTGGAATCCGGCGATCTGGATGCCAACTATTTCCAGCATCTGCCTTATCTGGAGTCCTTTAACGAGGAGAACGGCACGGATCTTGTATCCGCGGCGGCGATTCATTATGAACCCTTCGGTATCTACGCGGGCAGGACGGCTTCCCTGGAGGAGCTGGCGGACGGCGCGGTTGTAGCGGTTCCCAACGACACCAGCAACGAGGCCCGCGCGCTTCTGCTTCTGGAGGCCCAGGGGCTGATCAAACTGAAGGAAGGCGCGGACCTCACTGTCACGAAGAATGATATTGTGGAAAATCCGAAGAACCTGGAGCTTTATGAGGTGGAGGCCGCGCAGATTCCGCGTGTCATCGAGGATGTGGATATCGCGGTAATTAACGGAAACTACGCCATCGAGGCCGGCTTTAAGGTGGCGGACGCCCTGGCCGTGGAGGATTCCCAGTCGATCGCTGCGACGACCTACGGCAATGTGATCGCGGTACGCAGAGGCGATGAGAACGATCCCGCGGTTCAGGCGCTGATTGAGGCGCTGACCAGCGACGAAGTAAAGCGGTTCATGGAAACAACCTACGAGGGAGCCGTGGTGCCTCTGTTCTGAGAAGGTTTGCATTCATTGCTTGAAAAAATGCCTGTCCCATTGTATAATCCATATGATGGCGGTTTGTTAATCTTTAAACAACGAAACAGACAGGAGACACTACCATGGCAGAGAAAGTTTTCGATTTGAAGCAGTATGCGAAAAAAGCAAGGGAAGCGGCCGCGGAAGGCATTGTCCTTCTGCGCAATGAGGGCAATGTACTGCCCCTCTCGTCGGGCGAGAAGATCGCCCTGTTCGGGAGAAGCCAGTTTAATTATTACAAGAGCGGCACAGGCTCGGGCGGCCTTGTAAACACCAGCTATGTGGTCGGGATTCGCGAGGCCCTGGAGAACAGCGGCTTTGTGCTGAACCAAACCGTGAAGGCAGCCTACGAGGAGTGGCTGAAGGATCATCCCCATGACAAGGGCGTGGGCTGGGCCGGGGAACCCTGGCATCAGGAGGAGATGCCTCTTGAGGGAGACTTTGTGAAAGCGGCCAGGAGGGAGTCGGACACAGCGATTGTGATCATCGGAAGGACAGCCGGCGAGGATCAGGACAATAAGGCGGAGGCCGGGAGCTATCTGCTGACCGATACCGAGGAGCGGATGATTCAGACAGTCTGCGGCGTATTTTCGCGCACGGTAGTGCTTTTGAACGTAGGCAATATCATCGACATGAAGTGGGTTAAGACCTGTCAGCCGGCAGCGGTTCTCTATGTGTGGCAGGGCGGCCAGGAGGGCGGAAATGGCGTCCTGGACGTGCTTGACGGCACGGTCACGCCGTCCGGCAAACTGGCGGATACCATTGCCTGGGATATCGACGACTATCCGTCGACGAAGAATCACGGCGGCAGCACACGGAATGTGTATGCGGAGGATATTTATGTCGGATACCGCTACTTTGAGACTTTTGCGAAGGAGAAGGTGCTGTATCCCTTCGGCTTCGGTCTCTCCTACACAAGCTTTGCGCTGAGTGACGCCGGGGTTGAGGAGATTATGCCGGGCAATGTCTTCGGCAGGCTCCGCGCCCGCGTCCGCGTGACGAATACCGGCCGCGTTTCCGGTAAGGAAGTGGTTCAGGTGTACGTCCGGGCGCCCCAGGGCGGGCTCGGAAAGCCGGCCCGCGCCCTGTGCGGATTCGCAAAGACCGGGCTTTTGGCGCCGGGAGAGTCCCAGCTGGTAACGGTGGAATTTCCGTGGCGCTTATTTGCCTCTTATGATGACAGCGGCGCGAGCGGCTATAAGTCCAGCTATGTGCTGGAGGCGGGTGAGTACGGCTTCTATATCGGAACGGATGTCCGCAGCGCCGGCCTGGCAGCGAGCATTGCGGTCGAGAAGACCATAGCGCTTGAGACGGTCGAGGAGGCCATGGCTCCCGTGACGGAATTTGAGCGCATGAAGCCGGCCAGGAAGGCCGGCGGTCCGGAGGATGAAGCGGAATATACGCTGAGCTACGAGAAGGCGCCGCTGCGCACCGCGGAGCCGTCTGTAAGGCGGACGGAGCGTCTCCCCCAGAGTCCCGCGTGCACAGGAGATCAGGGCTGGAAGCTTGCGGACGTGAAAGACGGCCGTGTGAGTCTGGAGACGTTTTTGGCGCAGCTGACCGACGAGGATCTGTTCTGCATGGTCCGCGGCGAGGGGATGTGTTCCCCGAAGGTGACGCCCGGAACGGCCGGCGCTTTCGGAGGCGTGACCGGACGCCTGCGGGAATTCGGCATTCCGGTGGCCTGCTGTTCCGACGGCCCCAGCGGTATCCGTATGGACTGCGGCAGCATCGCGTTCGCTATGCCTAACGGCGCGTGCCTGGCTTCCTCTTTTAATGAGGCGCTTTCCGAGGAGCTCTATGAGTGGGAAGGTCTGGAGCTGCGCAAAAACAAGATCGACACGCTTTTGGGACCGGGCATCAATCTGCACCGGAATCCGTTAAACGGCCGCAATTTTGAGTATTTCTCCGAGGATCCGCTTGTGACCGGGCGGATGGCGGCGGCCCAGCTCCGGGCCATGGGACGCTGCGGCGTCACCGGAACCATCAAGCATTTTGCCTGCAACAGCCAGGAATTCAACCGCCACCGCGTGGAGGCCGTGGTCTCGGAGAGGGCGCTTCGGGAAATGTATCTGCGGTGTTTTGAGATTGCGGTGCGCGAAGGCGGGGCTTATTCCATTATGAGCTCGTACAACCCGATCAACGGCTTCTGGTCCTCCAGCAATTATGACATGCTGACCACGATCCTGAGAAAGGAGTGGGGTTATGACGGCATCGTTATGACCGACTGGTGGTCCAAGGGCAACGACGAAGGCGGGCTCGGCGACGTCCATAACATCGCGGCCATGATCCGCGGCCAGAACGATCTGTTCATGGTAGTAAATAATTCGGAGGAGAATTCCCAGAAGGATAACTCCGCGGAGGCGATGGCTGCCGGAAAAGTGACCCGCGGCGAGTATCTGCGGTCCGCGGCCAATATCTGCCGTTATCTGATGCGCACGCCGGCCTTTGCCCGTATGCGGGGGATTGAGACAGAGCTGGATCGCGATCTGGCGGCCAGCGCGGCTTCGGAGGAAGGAGCCGTTACAGAGCTGATCCGCGTAGCGCTTGCCCCGGAGGGCAGCGCTCTGCCGGTAGAGGAGATGTCAACCGACAAGGGAAGCCGTGTCATGTTCGAGCTGGCCGCCAGGGAGCGGGGACGCTATCGGATGGAATTTGAGTGCCGTGTGCCGAACCAGGGCGGTCTGGCCCAGGTGCCGGTGACCATATCGCAGGATAAGCAGATTGTGAAAATGATCTCCTTAACCGGCGAAGACAGGGAGTGGCAGAAGCAGGAAATAGAGCTGAATCCGCTGTTCCAGAACACGTCCTTCGTGACCTTCTTCTTCGGACAGAGCGGCATGGAGCTTCGGAATTGCCGCGTCGTGCTTGCGGAATCCTGGGAGGAGAAGATCCGCGCGATGATGGCGTCGCGGGAGAAAGCGGAGTAATCCTGCGAAAGCCGCGTTTGCTCTTGGAAAGCGCGGCAAGGTCTGTACGCCGCTTTAGCGGACCGGCGCTTCCACCTCTTTCTTCTTTACGCTGACCAGAATAATGTCATCCCCTACCTGACAGATATCGCAGTAGGGGATGACATATTCTTTTTCCCGGCCCAGAAAACCGCAGAAGCTGCCCGGGCCCGGGACGATCAGTGCTTTTAACCGGCCATCGCACATGTCGAAGTCCACGTCGCCGACGAAACCGAGGCGCTTGCAGTCCTCCGCATTGATGACCTCCTTCTGTTTCAGTTCCGATATACGCAAAACGCACAGGACCACCTTTGATGAGCTTGGTGTATCCTATGCGTTTCCTTTTTTGTCCTATGACGGCCGATGATTGATTTTTGCCGGCTGTTTGCCGGTTGCTTATGGATTCTCAGAGGGGGTTTCGTACTCCGGGTTTCCGTTTTCCGGATTCCTGTTTTCCGGCTCCTCTAATTTTGTCCCCTGAGAGGCAGGCTCCTGAGAGATGGGCGCTTGCTGAGGCTGGTATGTATCCTGCTGAGACTGATACGAATACCCGCCTTGCTGCGCCTGGTATCCGCCTTGCTGCATCTGATATGCGTCCTGCCGGGCTTGGTATCCACTCTGCTGCGTCTGCTGCCCGCCTTGCTGTGCCTGATATCCGCCCGGTTGCGCCTGATACCCGCCCTGCTGTGTCTGCTGATATCCGCCGCCCGCGGGATAGCCGGAGGCAGGGGAATATCCTGACTGCTGCGGGGGCGTTACTTCGCGGTAGTATCCGCCGCCCGGATAGGCCGGGCCGGAAGCGGCGGCTGTCTGCGCCGGGCTGAGCCTCAGCTTTTCCGGAACAGCGCCCTTCAGGGCCAGATAGAAGACGGCAAACGTGCATCCCATATACGGTGAGATCCAAAGCATTGCAAGGCCGCCGCTTAAAAGGCCGAGAAGCGCGATACCGAGGAAACTCAGGCACAGGACAAAATAGCTGCCCCGTTTGCCCTTCATCAGGGCATGGCTTTCAGACAGCGCCTCAAAAATCCCCTTTTCCGGGTCTTCAACCAGGATCAGGTAGAACTGGCTGAAGGTCAGCAGCACGTAGGCGTAGACGATAATCATGATTACATAATATACAAACAGAAAAACCATAGCGAAGCTGCCTCTGCCAGTCAGAGCGGACGCGATGGCCAGTACATAGACCGGCAGCAGGGTGATCCACGCCAGAAGCGCCACCAGCACAGAGATCAGAATGAATTTCCAGGGCTTATGGCTGAAGGCCCAGAACAGGGTGCTGATCTTCGCCTTCTGTCCGGAAGCAGCGTCCAGATAGAGCCGTTGGTAGCCTACGCTCATGAGAAGTATTACCACCAGATACACAAAATACAGGACAGCCAGTATGACGAGGAGCATCCCGACAGACGCGGTCACCCCTGCTGTCTGTACCTGAATGGTGACAGCGCCTCCGAGCAAGGTTCGGATCCCGTTCCCCAGCATGGCGAGCATGACCGACTCCAACGCGATCAAAAACAGATAAGAGATCGCCATGTAGACCAGTGTCGCGCCGATTATAGTGCCCCAGCAGCCTTTCAGGGCACGGCGTGCGTATAATTTCAGATCAGACCGTTTGATATCCATACGAGGCACCTCCTTTAATAGAAATAGAAGCCGGATCCGGAAAATCCGTGTGAAGGCGCCGAGGCGATCAGGAGAAGAATCACGAAGCCTGCCGCGATGCCCAGAACCATGCCAATAATGCCGCAGGCCAGGCCGATCTTCGCCCGCCTGTCAAAGTACGTTTCCACTCTGGACAGACATGCCAGAACCACCGCCAGACTTCCCAAAATCACGCCGCCGCAGCAGCAACAGGAGGTGACGATGGAGATGATGCCGACAATCATGGAGACCAGCGCCATGGAATTGTCGTCCTTGGGATGAACTGTTTGTTCGTTCATATGTATTCCCCACCTTTCCTGTAACAATCTTGTAAGATTCAAGATTCCGTACACAATTATTATAATATGGAAGTTCTTGTTTGTAAATAGGACTGTGCGAATCGCCCGGACGCATTCTTTACTCTGATATGTCTCCCGTGGTTATATTTACTTTGAGAAATGCCTTTCTAGTCAGCTTGTGATGGGTTCGGGCAAATTATAATGTGGGAGGTAAAAACAGGAGAACAGCCCTCAAAAGGCGATATACAATCGGGAAACGGTATGCTATAATCGAGACATGGGAAACCAGAGCCGGGCGGCTTACCCTCTGTTTATCGGAGGGGCTAACCCTCCAGACGAAAGAAAGGAGGGCTTGCCAATGATAATTACATATTCTGACTTTGTTCAGACTGGAATATTCATTGTGTCCCTTGTTGGTCTGTGTTATCAGATTTTCAAGGGGAAAAGAAAGTAGCCGCCATTACTGCGAATAATGACGGCTGATGTAAATTAAGCGATTATTTGGGGTAAGCCGTGCCTCTGGCTTCCCTTTTCAATTTTCAATATAGCACATCTGAAAGCGCGGTGCAAGTAGTTTCTGCGAATTTCCCGATAAACCTATGCAGTCATATCAGATTTTCATGAAAGTACCTGACACAATTATTTGTATTTATGAAAGCATGCCATAGAGAGATCAGACCTGGGGAACATGAAGATTGCGAAAATCAAGCAGTTTCCTATTCGGACACTCTACTCTGAGTTGGATAGGCGGGACGAAAAGGAAGTGTCGGGAGCCAGAGCCGTTGCTCATAGTTTGGCGCGCATATTACGGCATACTGCGTGTACCAGGATTGCGGAAACAGGCTTGGAGGCGAAAGTGCTTCAGTACATCACGGGTCATTTCCTGACAAATCCCTTATAAAACACAAATTATTAGCACTCACTTAAAATGAGTGCTAAAAATCTATTGACAAATCCGCAAAATGGTATTACACTTGTCAGCGAAGAGGAAAAATACGAATAGAGCGTCGCTGGAGCTCTGTTCGCATGAAAATACTGCGGCGAGCCGGCCTGCCGGCGAGCCGCGGCCAATGATAGCCGCGCCGCAAGGCGGAGTTGTCCGGTGAGAACGGGTGACCGCCTGCGGCGGGAACGAAACAAAGAGAAAAGAAGGAGCGATGCAACATGGCAACAAAAAAAGGAAGCTTATCCATAAGCAGCGAAAACATTTTTCCGGTGATCAAGAAATGGCTGTACTCGGATCACGATATCTTTTACCGTGAGCTGATCTCTAACGGCTGCGACGCGATCACGAAACTTAAGAAGCTGGAGCTGATGGGCGAGTACGAGAAGCCGGAGGATATGGAATATAAGATTCAGGTCACGGTGAATCCCACGGACAAGACGATCGCGGTCTCCGACAACGGCCTTGGCATGACCGCCGACGAGGTGGACGAGTACATCAACCAGATCGCATTTTCCGGCGCCCAGGATTTCCTGGAGAAATATAAGGACAAGGCCAACGAGGATCAGATCATCGGCCATTTCGGACTGGGCTTTTACTCCGCGTTCATGGTGGCGGACAAGGTGACCATCGATTCCCTGTCCTATCAGAAGGACGCGGTGCCGGTTCACTGGGAATCGGACGGCGGCACCGAGTTTGAGATGGGCGAGGGCAGCCGCGAGAGCCACGGCACCACGGTTACATTGTATCTGAACGACGACAGCACGGAGTTTGCCAATGAGTACCGTGCCCGCGAGGTCATCGAGAAGTACTGCGGCTTTATGCCGGTGCCCATTTTCCTTGACAATGCCGCGGCGGAGCCCCAGTATGAGACGATCGAGAAGGACGAGCTGACGGAGAAGGACACGATCATCGAGACCATCGTCGAGGAGGCCAAAACCGAGGAGAAGGAGAACGAGAACGGCGAGAAGGAGGTCGTGGAGGTCTCTCCGGCGAAGGAGAAGTATAAGATCTTAAAGCGTCCGGTGCCGTTAAACGACGTGAACCCGCTGTGGAACAAGCATCCGAACGAGTGCACCGAGGAGCAGTACAAGGAATTTTACCGGAAGGTATTTTTGGACTACAAGGAGCCGCTGTTCTGGATTCATCTGAACATGGATTATCCGTTCAACTTGAAGGGAATCCTGTACTTCCCGAAGATCAACACCGAGTACGACAGCCTGGAGGGCACCATCAAGCTGTACAACAGCCAGGTCTTCATCGCGGACAATATTAAGGAAGTGATCCCGGAATTCCTGATGCTTTTAAAGGGCGTCATCGACTGCCCGGATCTGCCGCTGAATGTGTCCAGAAGCGCCCTGCAGAACGACGGTTTTGTGAAGAAGATTTCCGACTACATCACAAAGAAGGTGGCCGACAAGCTCTCCGGCATGTGCAAGACCGACCGTGAGAACTACGAGAAATACTGGGACGACATCAGCCCCTTCATCAAGTTCGGCTGCTTAAAGGACGACAAATTCGAGGAGAAGATGAAGGACTACATCATCTTCAAGAACCTGGACGGCAAGTATCTGACGCTGCAGGACTGCTTAGACGCGGCGAAGGAGAAGCATGAGAACATCATCTACTACGTGACCGACGAGAAGGAACAGGGGCAGTACATCAACATGTTTAAGAAGGAGGGCCTCGACGCCGTCATCTTAAAGCATACCATTGACAGCCCGTTCATCAATCAGCTGGAGCAGAAGCACGAGGGCGTCAAGTTCCTGCGCATCGACGCGGATGTCAGCTCGACCTTTAAGGAAGAGGTGAAGGAAGAGGATGCGGAGGCCTTCAAGGCGGACAGCGAGAAGCTGACGGCGGCCTTTAAGAAGGCCATCGGCAACGACAAGCTGGAGATCAAGGTGGAGAAGTTAAAAGACGGACAGCTGGCCTCCATGATCACCTTGTCTGAGGAGAACCGCCGTATGCAGGATATGATGCGGATGTACAACATGTACGGCATGGATAACGACATGTTCGGCGGCATGGGAGAGACCCTGATCCTGAACGCCAACCACAAGCTGGTTCAGTATGTCCTTGGACATGAGGAAGGCGAACTGACCGAGAAAATCTGTAAGCAGCTTTACGACATGGCGTCCTTAAGCCACGGCAGTCTGAGTCCTGAGCGCATGACGGAGTTTCTGACCCGCAGCAATGAGATCATGATGCAGCTGGTAGGCTGACGACGTTGAAACCGGTTTTAACATAACGCGCCGCAATCATTTGCGCCCCTCCGATAGGACGACCTCTAAGCGGCCGCCGTATCGAAGGGGCGTTTTACGTCAGTATGCAAAAAACGCGCCAGTGACGCTCCGTTTGTATTATGGGGCGGAATATCAGAACAGGCCTGTGTAATGAGGCAGCGGGTAGTCCATTTCATAGTTGCGGCACAGTTCAAGAAAATTTTCGGCCGCCTTTGTGAGATATTTTTCCCGGTGGTAAATGATGTGGAAGCGCCGCCGGAACTCAAGGCCTTCGACTGTGGCCGGTATCACCATGCCGTGTTCGATCGCGCCCATCACCATCCGCTGGGGAAGAATGGAAATCCCGATTCCGTTGATCACGGCGTTGACCAGGGCGGTGGTGCTCATGGCCTCCCAGATGGGGCTGATGCGGAAGCCAGCGTCCTCGGTGACGCGGTCGATCACCTCCCTGGTTCCGCTTCCGGGCTCCCGCAGAAGAAAGTTCTGGCTTTTAAATTCATCCTGCGTCATATGACGGTGCGTGCGGAAACAGCTGCTGTTCGGACAGATGACCGTCAGCTGGTCTTCCATGTATTCTTCCGCATGGAGCGCCGGGTTATGTGCCGCGCCCTCAATCAGCGCGAAATCCAGTTCATTTTCCATGATGTGCTGTTCCAGAAGCTCTGACGGGGCGATCAGCGCGCGGACCTGCGTGCCGGGATGGAGCGTATGGAATGCCTGTACATAGCAGGGCAGGAACTGGGAACCGATGGTGATGCTGGCCCCGACCCGCAGCTGTCCGAAGGCGTCCCAGTCCCGCATACCCTTCTCCATGTCGTCGAAGATGGAGCAGATATGGGAGGCATAATCCCGGAAGCGAAGTCCCGCCTCGGTGATCCGGAGCCGCCTGCCGATCCGGTCGAAGAGGACGACGCCGTAATACTGTTCCAGCTCCCGTACGGCCAGGCTTACGGCCGGCTGTGTCATCAGAAGTGCCTGGGCGGCCTTGGTTGTATTGCAGCCGTTTTCCACGATTGCCAAAAAAATCTTCATATGTCGGATTGTCATGGGAATCCCCCTTCTTTATATCAAAATACTTATTATTTTCATAAAATTATATTATTTCCATTATAAACTGTCAAGGTGTATACTGTTCACGGCAAAGGAAAGAGAAGGTTGCGGCGAAAGAGCCGCAGAAAGGGAGGAAAACCGTTGAGCGGGAACGCGCAGAAATATTGGAAACTGTTTGCTTCGACCTTTGAGCTGAGCGCCTGCACATTTGGCGGCGGTTTTGTGATCATTCCGCTGATGCGCAAGAAATTCGTGGATGAGCTTCATTGGGTGGAGGAACAGGAGATGCTGGATCTGACGGCGATTGCCCAGTCGTCGCCGGGGGCCATCGCGGTGAACGCGTCGATTTTGGTGGGATACCATGTGGCAGGAAGGCTTGGAGCGCTTCTGACGGTGCTTGGAACCGTGCTTCCGCCGCTTGTCATTATCTCGCTGGTATCCCTTTGCTATACGGTTATCCGTGACAACGCGGCCGTAAGTATGGTTATGGCCGGGATGCTGGCCGGCGTGGGCGCGGTGATCTGCGATGTGGTCGTTACCATGTGTCAGGGACTTCTGGAAAAGAAACGGCTGCTGCCTTTGGTTATGCTGGCCGCGGTGTTTGTTGCGGTGCGGTTTCTGAACGTCAGCATTGTGGCCGTGATTCTGGTTTGCGGGATGATCGGCGCGGCGGATATGCTGCGGCGGAGAGCGCCGGAAAGAAGCGGCGGTTCGGACGGCGAAGGAGGCGGCAGACCATGATCTATCTGGAGCTTTTCTGGAGCTTTTTTCAGATTGGACTGTTCAGTATCGGAGGCGGGTATGCGGCCATGCCGCTGATCGAGCAGCAGGTGGTGGATCTCCATCCCTGGCTGACGATGGCGCAGTTTGCGGACATCATGACGATTGCGGAGATGACGCCCGGGCCCATCGCCATCAATTCGGCCACTTTCGTGGGAATCCAGGTGGCGGGGTTCGGCGGGGCCATTGTGGCGACGCTGGGCTGTGTGGCTCCGTCCTGCGTGATTGTGCTTACCCTGGCCTATCTGTATTACCATTTCCGGAAACTGACCGTGGTGCAGGGAATTCTGGCGGGTCTCAGGCCGGCCGTGATCGCCATGATCGCGTCGGCGGGGCTTTCTATCGTGTTTATGGCGTTTTTCGGACAGCGGACGCTTCCGGCGGATCCGGGCGGGATCGATGTTGTGGCGGCGGCGATATTTGCCGCGTGCTTCTTCTGCCTTCGGAAGTGGAAGGTGAATCCGATCGGAGTGATGGCCGGCGCCGGGGCGGCCGGTTTGATTCTGTATTCAATCTTTTGATCTTGACAAATGGAATCGGAGGATGAGAGTATGCAGTACGTGATGAAAGCGGGAATGCTCTACGACAGGAATTTAAAGAAGGTGTTTGCCCGTATGAAGCGGGAATTTGCGGGGCGGGAAAGGAGAATCCTCTCGGCGGACGGCGCGTTGGTGCTCCATACGAATATCCGCCGTCTGCAGGAAAGCGGCCGGCAGGGGCGGGAGACGGCGCAGACGGAGTCCGGACGCGGAACGCGGGGTGATGATACCGGAGAAGCCTTCCATGGCGCTGACGGGGACGTCCGTTTGCTGGAATATGTTCTGGAGGATGAGGCGGGACACACCTATGCCACCGCCCGGCCGGATTACGCGGAGGGGGAGGCACCGGAAGAGGGCGGATGGCCTCTCTGCCGTATGCCGAAGGTAGATCATGCCCGTCTGCGCATGGACGGGCGCGAATACGATCTGATCATGAAAGACAGCGCCAGCTATACGATGTCGGAACCGTCCGGACGGGTGGTGCTGCGCGTCCTTCATAAAGGACTGGCAGGCGGATGGGATATCGAGGCGCTGGACCGGCTGATGCCGGAGACGGTCTGCGGTCTGTTTGCGTTTTGCCGGTATATGGAGCAGGAGAATGAGTTCGTGGCCCTGTAAGCCCCCGAAAACTTGAACCCATTATCTGGAAATCATTGACATTTTCCGTGGTAATCATTATAATTGGATGTAGTAAGAAAAACTACATATGATGGTTATAAATGTGGAGGGGATCATGGGTTATAAGATAATTGGGGACAGCTGCATGGATATTACGGCGGAGATGAGAAAGGATCCGCATTTTCAGATCATTCCTCTGACGCTTCAGGTAGATGATGTGCACGTTATTGACGACGAGACCTTTGACCAGCAGAGCTTTTTGAAGCTGGTGCGGGAGAGCCCGAACTGTCCGAAGACGGCTTGTCCGTCGCCGGAGACGTTTAAGCAGGCTTACATGTGCCCGGAGGAGAACGTCTATGTGATCACGCTGTCGAGTCCGTTAAGCGGCAGCTACAACAGCGCCCTGGTGGGCAGGAAGATGTACGAGGAGGAGTTCGGTCCGAAGAATATCGCGGTTATCGATTCCTGGTCGGCGTCGCCGGGCGAGATGCGGCTGGCCATGATGATTCAGGAGTTCTCCGAGGCCGGTATGGAGTTTGCGGAGATCGTGGAGAAGATCGAGGCGTTTAAGACGGACAAGATGCGCACTTATTTCGTGCTGGAGAGTCTGGATGCGCTTAAGAAGAACGGGAGACTTACGGGACTTTCGGCGTTTGTCGCCACGGCTCTGAATATCAAGCCGGTCATGAGCGCCGAGAAGGGCGTCATCATCAAGCTGGATCAGGCCCGCGGAATCCGTAAAGCCCTGATAAAGATGTGCGCCCTCGCGGTCAGCCGGACGGAGAAGCCGGAGGAGCGGATTCCGGTGATCGCCCACTGCAATAACCGGGAGCGGGCGGAATTCGTGAAGCAGGAGCTTTTGAAGCTGGTCGATTTTGAGGACGTTTTGATTACGGAGACGGCGGGGGTGGCCACGGTTTACGCCAGCGACGGCGGCATCATCCTGGCGATCTGATATAGCCTTTGGCCGCAGACGTCTGAGGCGGTCCTGTTCGGCGGGCCAGGTGCTTTGCTTTGCAAACGGGGGATTCCTGGTGAACCCGCGATATGCCGGGAACAGGTTTATCGGGGAGGATGCCGGAGATGGCATTCTCCCTTAAGTTTTGCTTGAGAAAATGTTTGATAAATCCGTACTGCGGAGTTATGATAGAGGTAAGACGGCCCGTGTCTTTGGAAGAGTGGGCCGCAAAAGGAAAATGGTTCGAACAGCCAGGGAAAGGAGATCGTATGCAGATCAGCGAGACATTGAAACAATTGGAATCGGAACAGGCGGGGGAACTGTTCAGAAAGCTGTACGGGGACGATGCGGCCGCGGAGAATGCGGCCCGCTATCAGAAGCTGGTGCGCGATTTTGCCGACACGTACGGCGAAGCGGACGTGAAGCTTTTCAGCTCGCCCGGCCGCACGGAGATCAGCGGCAACCACACGGATCACAACCACGGCAAGGTTCTGGCCGGCAGCATTAATCTGGACTGCGTCGGAGCCGCCGCTGTGAATCATACGGACAAGGTCCGGATCGTCAGTCAGACCTTTGACCAGGAATTTACGATCGACTTAAATGATCTGACTCCCAGCCCGGCCATGGCGGGGACGGAGGATCTGGTGAAGGGACTTTTGAAGGGATTTGTGGAGTCCGGCTATGAGGTTGGCGGTTTTGACGCCGTCATTACCAGCAATGTGATCAGTTCTGCCGGGGTCAGCTCCTCGGCCGCGTTTGAGATGCTCCTTTGCTCCATGCTCAACACGTTTTTTAATGACGGACGCATGAACACGGTAGCCTACGCCCATATCGGCAAGTACGCGGAGAACTGTTACTGGAATAAGGCGTCCGGGCTTCTGGATCAGATGGCCTGCGCGGTCGGCGGCCTGATCACCATTGATTTCTATGAGCCGCAGGCCCCGAAGGTGGAGAAAATCGCGTTTGATTTCGCGTCGCAGGATCACAGTCTGATTATCGTAAATACGGGCAAGGGGCACGCGGATTTAAGCGCCGATTATTCGTCGGTTCCCAGCGAGATGAAGAAGGTGGCGGAATTCTTCGGCAAGGAGGTCTGCGCCCAGATTTCGGAGGAACAGGTGATTGAACATCTGGAGGAGGTGCGCGCCTATGCCGGCGACCGGTCCGTCCTGCGGGCGCTGCATTTCTTCGAGGAGAATAAGCGGGTGGACGCCGAAGTGGCGGCTTTGAAGGAAGGACGGTTCGTAGATTTTCTGGCCAATATCACGGCCTCCGGCAATTCCTCCTGGAAATGGCTGCAGAACTGCTACACGGAGGCGGCCGTCCAGGAACAGGGCATTACGATCGCCCTGGCGTTGACGGAGCTGTTTATCGCGGAGAAGCAGCGGGGCGCCTGCCGCGTCCACGGCGGAGGCTTCGCCGGCGTGATCATGGCGATGCTGCCCAACGATATCGTGGATGAGTATATTGAGATGATCGAGAAGGCGCTCGGCGCGGGCAATGCCTACCGGATGAGTATCCGGCCGTATGGGGCGGTGTGCGTGAGCGAGATGATCGGGGCCTAGAGATCAGCGTGAGGGATAACGACAGTGGGAGATACGGCAGGCCGCACTTTCCGCAAACTGCGGGGATTGGGGCCTGCTTTTCTGTGCTGCTGAAACTTCAGAAATTGTATGCGTATTTGCACACAGGGAATGATTGGCATGACGGTTTTACAAAATGGCATATCGTGAAAAAAATACATATGGAAGATAGTAAAGAGGAGCATATTTTTCTGAAATTGACAGATTGTCTGTGTACAAATAAATTTGGTATAATATTTTCTGAATTAAATCTGCTGCAGAAAGAGGAACAAGGACGAATGAGAAAGATCAGCTGGAAAAAGAGATTGATGCTGTCTTATGTTTTTGTGGCGGTGATCCCGCTGCTGATTCTCGGCGCCTTTTTTTATTACAGCAACCGGGTCACTATGAGGCGTGAGCTGGAGCAGAATAATCAGGCGATGCTGATTCAGGTGATGCAGAAGATCGATTATATGATGGGTACCATGACAAACGCTGCCTATCATTTTTCTAATACAGATATGGCAGGGCAGCTGGACGATATGCGCAACAAAGCCGTAGCGATCGACGAAGGTTTGATTTTGGCCCAGATGCAGACCTATGGGGAGATGGTGGGGAACGAGAGCGAGAAAGTTTCCCCGTTTCTGTATCTGCGCGGCGACCGCTATATCTATACGGAAAGCGGCCGGATGGCCTATATGACATTTCAGGAGAGTATGGTCCCTTACGGAGATCTGAATCTGATTGCCTTTTTTCAGAGGATCAATTCGGAGAAGCGCTCGGTATCGGTGCTTCTCCATGACGATGAAGAGAAAAAAGAAGGCATTGTGTTTTTCCTGTATCCGATCCCTTATATGAATCAGATTCCCATCGCGACGCTGGGATTCGGCCTGGATGAGAAGGCAATGGAGCATATATTCCGAACCTATTATTCGATGGATTCCACCATCTATCTGTTCAATTCCAGATATCAGAATATCTATACGCTGCGGTCCGCGGATGAGAAGGCGGAAGACCGGGCGCAGATGGACAGCAGAGCTCTGAGCCTGTTTCAGACAGGAGGCGCAATAGAGCGGGAGTGGTTTAACGGGCATAATTATATAGTGACGAAGGCAATTTCAGCCGATACCGGTTTCTTTTTGGTGGCGGTGACAGACCAGAAGGTGTTTTACCGTTACGATGATCCGATTTTGTCGGGACTGCTGTGTCTGATCGCCCTGCTGTTTTTCCTTGGCCTGCTTCTGGCGGTTCTTTTGTCCGAGCGGAATTTCCAACCGGTTCAGAAGCTTCTGAACCGAGTCTCCGGCGGAGAAGAGGGTACGACGGATGAAGTGACAGACACAGGCAATGAGTTTGAATTTATCAGCGGGAAATGGGACGATATTCAGAACCGCAACCAGGAATTGAATGCGCTGGTGAACCGTCAGCGGCCTATGGTGATGGCGGCCTGTCTGCGCCGGCTGCTGAAAGGCAGTTTTTCCTCTCGGGAAGAGCTGGAGATGATGCTTAAGTCCGCTGCCGTGAACCTGGGATACCGGTATTCCTTTGCGATTCTGATTCCGCTCCCGGCAGATATGCAGTTTGAGCAGGAGGAGAGCATTCGGATCCTTTCCATATTGTCAAAGGAAATCCATCCCCATTCGCATATTTACGGGCTGGATATTCTGAAGGATGACGGTTTCGCAATTATTGTAAATTGCCAGGAAAAGGAAGTTGGGGGGGTAAAGGATATCCGGACGGTGGTCGCCGGGCAGCTTTTCAGCCGTCTGAAAGAGGAGCAGGGGCTGGAACTTCCGTTTTGTGTAGGGCGCGTCTATGAGGATCTGATGGAAATCAGCCGGTCTTTCATGGAGGCGACTGCTGTTGCCAGCAATTTTATGATGCTGGGAAGAGAAAAGATTCATCTGTTTGAGGAGATGGAGAAGCAGGAGGCGAATATTCAGTATCCGGTCCTGGAGCAGGCCGTCTATATCCAGTGCCTGAAACAGGCGAACGAGGAGGAGGCCATAAAAGCCCTGGACAATATGCTGACGGAGATCGAGAAGTCCCAGTCCTTCCTGTTTATGCAGTGTCTGTGTTTTGACATTATTAATGTGACTGTCAAGACCATGGACCAGATGAAGGGCTTTGAGCTTAATGGAATGGATATGAAAGAGGTCTGCACCTTCGCGAATTTGGAGGAATTCCGGAAAAAGATGACGCATCTGGTGCAGGAGATTTGCGTTCAGTATCGGAATTTTAAGACCAGCAGCCAGAATCAGCTGAAACTGGAGATCCTGAATTACGTAAACCAGCACTTTACAGAGAACCAGATGGGCCTGGAGAGTGTGGCAGAAGCGTTTGACATCTCCGCCAACTATCTGAGCCGCTTCTTCAAGCAGGAGACGGGGTGTTCCTTTGTGCAGTATGTCACCATGCTGCGCATGGACAGGGCGAGGGAGCTGTTGGTAAACAGTGAAATGCAGGTCAAGGAAATCGTGGCGGAGATCGGCTATATCGATGTAGCGAGTTTTGTCCGCAAGTTTAAGAGTATAGAAGGAATCACGCCGGGGCAGTATCGGGAGCAAAGACGCAGAAAAGATGACTGAAAACGAAAATGACATGTAAAAGGCGGACGTTTCGCGGGATGGAGCGGCCGCTTTTTTTAGGCTCACGAACGGAAGGCACATGAAAACAAAATGGCATAGAGGAAAAATCACTTTTTCACATATTTGCAAAAAGTCACAAATTGAAAATGCAGAAGTCGCAATTTATACTTGGAATCAGAGAATTCAGAGAATTGGCAGTCCGGAGGAGGATATGGAGAGAGTAAAAGCGATTGTGTTGATTACCTGTGACGAGCTGACCAGAGAAGCCTTAAGCTTCTGCGGAAATGAAGCGATCAGGACGCGGAACCTCGACAGGCTGTGTGAGACTTCCACAGAATTTGAACGGATGTACACTACCAGCCCCTGGTGCCTGCCAGCCCGCTGCAGTATGGCGACAGGCAGGTATCCCCATCAGAACGGGGCTTACAGCAATTTCCGCCCCTGCCCGCTGGATGCCGGTGTGCCGAACCTGTTCCGGCTTCTGAAAAAAGAAGGATACTATACGGCGATGTTCGGGAAATGTCATTTTTCTCCGGTGCCCTACGGGGAGACGAGGCCGGATCGGACACTTCCTTATGAATCCTTTTATTCCTATTATAAAAGCCTTGGAATAGACGAATTGGTTCTGCAGGACGGAAAACAGGTGTCGGTATGGTTCTACGACGACTACGCGAAAATGCTGGAAGAGAAGGGGCTGCTTTCCATATACCGGCAGGCAGTCTGGGATCGGGAGAGTAAGAAGGTATTTCCGTTCCCCCTTGAGACCGGTCTCCATCCGGATCTCTGGATCGGGCGGCAGGCGGCGGAATTCGTCCGACAGAACCGACAGGATCAGGCTTTCCTCTGGCTCTCCTTCAGCGGCCCCCACTATCCGTTGGATCCGCCGCGGGAATATCTGGACAGGGTGGACGCAGGAAAGATCGGAAAACGCCGGTGGAAGGACGGGGAGTTCCTAAGTCCTTCGCGGATACACCATACCAGTTTCTATGGGGAGGGAGGTATCGACGGCTGCGGTCCGGCGCCGGGTCATGCGTGCATGAATTATGACGAGGAGTATTGGGAGAGGTTCAGGGCTTACTATCTGGCCACCGTCAGCGTGATCGACGACGCCATCGGTGAAGTGCTTGCGGAAGTGGAGCGCAGATACGGGGACGATGCGCTGATTCTATTCACGGCAGATCATGGGGAGATGTTCGGAAACCACGGCCTTTGGGGGAAGAACAGCTGCGCCTATGAGGATGTGTGGCATATTCCGCTTCTGGTCCGTTTCCCGGGGCAGAAGAAAAAGGCCGTCAGAGGCGAACTGGTAAATACGACGGATATCCTGCCGACCATCCTGGAAGCCGCAGGAGGCGCCACGGCGGAGACGTCCGGCCAGAGTCTGTACCATCCGGTGCGGCGGGAGGTCACCTTCGCGGAAGGAGAGGGATTTCTGGCGGTGACGGACGGCATCGGCAAATACGTATATTCGCGGCGGGGAAATGTGACGAAGCAGGAGTTTTTTGACCTGGACAAGGATGCAGGGGAATATGATGATTTTTCGGGAGAGACGGACGGCTATGAAAAGCAGCTGTGGCTTCGTCAAAAGGCGCTGGAACATCTGATGGCCGACGCACTCCCGTGACAGGAGGGATTTGAGATGAAAAAGGCGAAATGGAAACGGAATTTTGTCCGTTACCGCTATATCTATCTGATGCTATTGCCGGTTCTTCTGTACTATGCGGTCTTCTGCTACGCGCCGATGGGCGGCATTGTCATCGCTTTTCAGAATTTCAAGCCGGCGCTGGGTATCGCCGGAAGCAAATGGGTGGGTCTTAAGCATTTTGTCACCTTCCTGACGGGACCCTATGCCTGGCGTGTTATCCGCAATACGCTGCTGCTCAACGTGCTGCAGATCGTTTTTGCGTTCCCGGTTCCGATTATACTGGCGTTAATGATCAACGAGGTGCACCACAAAAAGTACAAAAAGGTGGTGCAGACGATCAGCTACATGCCGCATTTTATCTCGCTGATTGTAATGTGCGGCCTGCTGATCACATTTTGCCGGTCGGACGGATTGTTTAATGATATTCTGGTCATGCTGGGTTTTGAGCGGACCAATCTCTTGGCCCAGCCGGCCCTGTTTCGGCCTCTGTATGTGATGAGCGGCATCTGGCAGGAGGCGGGCTGGGGGAGTATTATCTACCTGGCCACCTTGTCCGGCATTGATCCGGGGCTTTATGAGGCGGCCACTATCGACGGCGCCAGCCGGTTCCAGAAAATGCGCTATATCTCTGTGCCTGGCCTTGTCCCAATCATCATCGTGCAGCTGATCATGCGCATCGGAAACATCCTGACCATGGGCTTTGAGAAGGTATTTCTGCTTTATAATCCGCTGACTTACGATGTAGCAGATATTATTTCCACATTTATCTACCGTCAGGGACTGGAACTGAGCAATTACAGTTTCGGTACAGCAGTCGGGATCTTTAACTCCGTGGTCAACCTGGTTGTGCTGGTAACGGCCAACACCATCAGCCGCCGGGTGACGGAAGAGAGTCTTTGGTAAAAGGAGGGGGAGACGATGAAGAAGAGGCTGACAAAGGATAAGCTGTTCGTGGCGGCCGTCTATGTGCTGCTGGCGCTTCTGACGGTGATCTGTCTGTACCCGATGTGGCATGTGGTTATGGGGTCCATCAGCGATCCCATCGCGCTTCTTCGACATGATGGCGTGCTGCTGCGGCCGTTAGGGTTCTCCATGGAAGGGTACCGGATGGTCACAAAGAATCCCAACATCCCCATTGGCTATCGCAACACGATCCTCTATGTGGTGCTTGGCACGCTCCTTAATATGGTACTGACGGTCCTGGGCGCTTATGCACTCTCCCGAAAGGGCTATATGTTCCGCAGAACCATCACGCTTCTTCTGGTATTTACAATGTATTTCAATGCAGGTTTGGTGCCGAATTTCCTGCTTGTGCGCAGCCTGGGCTTATATAATTCCATCGGCGCGCTTCTGCTGCCTGGCGCCATTTCCACCTGGAATCTGATCGTCATGAAGACGGCTTTTCAGACGGTTCCCCAGAGTCTGGAGGAGTCCGCCAGGATGGATGGAGCCAATGATTTCGTGATTCTGTTCCGGATATTCCTGCCGCTGTCCAAGGCGACGCTGGCGGTTATGGTTCTGTTCTATGCGGTGGGACACTGGAGCGCCTGGTTCAACGCTATGATTTACCTGCGGGACAGAAGCAAGTATCCGCTGCAACTTATCATGCGTGAGATATTGATTTCCAGCTCGGCAAACGCAAGCTCGGATGCGGATGTTATATTTCTTGAGGAAGTTATCCGATATGCGACAATCGTGGTTTCCACGGTTCCTGTTTTATGTCTGTATCCGTTCGCCCAGAAATATTTCATGAAAGGTGTGATGATGGGCTCGGTGAAGGAATAAGAGGAAATGCCGAAGAAAGGAGGAGGATGCGCAGGAAGTACAGAATAAGGATGGCGTTAGAAAATGCAGAGAAAGTTTCAGCAGTGAAATGGTTAGACCTAACAGGCTGTTGGGTATCTGATCGGCACAATTTTAATGTAGGAGGAGATTGTATGATGAAAAAGGAAAGAATGATCGGGGTATTGTTGGCGTCGACGATGATCCTGATGAGCGCCTGCGGCGGGCAGACGACAGGCGGAGGCGGCACCACTACGGCGGCTCAGCAGACGGCGGCCCAGCAGACGGCGGCCCAGCAGACGGAAAGCACCACGGCGGCGGGAGAGAGCGCCCAGACGCAGGCGGCGCAGACGGAAACGGAACCGGCAGGGGAACCGGTAACGCTGACCTATTGGGTTCCCATGAGTGCTTCTGCGGCGCAGCACATTGCAAGCTATAATGAGAATACGGCCTATCAGGAGGCAATGAAACGGCTGGGAATCCAGATCGAATTCATCCACCCTGCTGCCGGGCAGGAGACGGAAGAGTTTAACCTGCTCTTTCTGGGTGATGAGTTGCCGGATATCATTGCGATGGCGAGCAGTTACGTCGGCGGCGTATTTCAGGGCATGCGCGACGGTATGTACTTGGATCTGACGGATCTGGTTCCGGAATATGCACCGGACTACTATAAGATTCTGATGGATGATAAAGAATTCTATCGGGAGAGCGTGGATCAGGAGGGCCATATTGTTTCGTTTAATGCCTATAAGCCGGTAGGAGATCCGCCTTTCAACCGTTTCATCCTGAATCAGGATACGCTTACGGAGCTGGGCTGCGAGATTCCGCAGACGGTTGCGGACTGGGAAACCCTCTTTGATAAAATGCTGGAAAAAGGGATTACGCCGTATTTGCTGCCCGGCGACGGCTATGCGGTACAGCTGATGGGAATGTATGATATTTATATGAACAAAGGTACCCGGTTCTATCAGGATAACGGGACGATAAAGTTTGCTCCCCTGGAGGACAACTATCTGAAATATCTGACCCTGCTTCATGATTGGTATGAAAAGGGGTATATTTCCAAGGATTTCTCCAGTGTTACGGGAACAGAGGCGCAGACATTGTTTGATACCGGAAAGATCGGAACCTACATGGATGCTATTGTTGCCAGCTATAACAGAGGACAGGCCCAGGGAATCAACGTGGTGGCGGCGCCTTATCCCAAGCTGGAGGTTGGACAGCAGCTGCACTGGGATGACTGCAATGTGTGGCCCCGCGTGACCAATGCACCGGAGACGGTTGCGATCAGCAAGGACTGTGAAAATGTGGAAGCAGCGCTGAAATTCTTAAACTACGGCTACACGCAGGAAGGCGCGGATTTGCTTAACTGGGGCGTGGAAGGAATCAACTGGGATTGGCAGGGAGATAAGAGAGTCTACAATGACCTGATGCTCAATAATCCGGATTTCGGAACAGAGGAGGCCAGCTATATTTACAAGGCGCATTTTGCACCGAAAATCGTCTATCCGGATGTGGAATGTCATGCCAATTTGCTGAAGAGCGAGGGTGCTCTTAACAGCAGACTTCAGTGGTCGGAGGAAGAGTACAGAGGCGACAGCTCGCTGCAGATTCCGCCGTTCCAGATGGAGGAAGAGGATCAGGCAAGAGTAGCCGAGCTTGGCACACCGCTTTATACCTATGTAGATGAAATGACTTTGAAATTTATCACAGGCGTGGAGGATCTGTCTAAGTTTGATGAATTCCGTGCGACGATCCGTTCCATGGGAATCGAAGAGATACTGGAATTGGAGCAGAAGGGATTCGATAATTACCTGAGCATCGAATAACAGAGGAGACCAAATATGAAGAAACCGGCGATTGTACTGATTACCTGCGATGAACTGAACAGAGAGACGCTGGGGTACTGCGGCGGAAAGGCGATCACAACGCCGAATCTCGACCGGCTTGCCGCGCAGGGAACCAATTATGAGAACTGCTATACGGTAAGTCCATGGTGCCTTCCGGCCCGATGTTCCATCCTGACGGGGCTGTATCCGCATCGCAACAGGGCCTACAGCAACTTCCGCAAGGGTCTGGACCCGGAACTGGATAACCTGTTCCGGGCGCTGCACCGGGGAGGCTATCATACCAGCATGTTCGGAAAATGCCATTTCGCCCCGGTGCCCTATGGGCAGACGCGCCCGGATGTGACACTGCCCTATGATGAATTCAAGGATTACTATGAGAGCCTGGGGATCGATCATCTGGAACTGGAGGATGATAAACAGGTTTCGGTCTGGTTTTACGACGACTACAGCAAGGAACTGGATGCAGCGGGATATCTGAAGGCTTACCGGGACGCCGTGTGGAATCGGGAGTATCAGAAGGTATTTCCGTTCCCGGGACCGGCCGAGTGGCATCCGGACGCATGGGTTGGGAGAAAGGCGGTCGAATTTCTGAAAAACTGTGATGTGGAACAGCCGCTGTTTGCGTGGGTGTCCTTCAGCGGGCCTCATTATACCATTGACGCGCCGGAAGAGTATCTGCGGCAGGTGGATACAGAGAATCTTCCGAGGCGGAAGAGAAAGCCGGGGGAGCTGGACGGGACGGACCGGATCCAGCACGACAGCTATGTGGGCGGGAAAAATGCCAATGTTGACGGAAGCAGATCCGCCGACGGGAACGCCTGCAAAAACTACTCTGAGGAGTATTGGAAGCGCTTCCTGACCAGCTACTGTGCGAATGTGAAGCTGATCGATGACCAGATCGGCAAGATCCTTTCCGCGGTTCATGAGAAATACGGGGAGGACGCATTGATTCTGTTTACCGCCGACCACGGCGAGATGATGGGTAATCACGGCCTCTGGGGAAAACACAACTGCGCATACGAGGAAGTGTGGCATATTCCGCTGATTGTGAAGTATCCGGGTGAGGCCGCGCCGAAGGCGGATAAGCGCCTGGTGAACTCCACGGATCTTCTGCCTACATGCCTGGCGGCAGCGGGCGTATCCATCCCGGAGTGCGACGGAAAGGACCTGGGAGATTCCCGGTGGGAGAGGGATTATACCTTCGCGGAGGGCGAAGGGTTCCTGGCGGTCACGGACGGAACGAGAAAATACATCCATGTGCAGAAGGGGACAGAGCAGGGCAGAGAGTTTCTGGATCTTTCGGCGGATCCGGATGAATTTGAGAACCGGATTAGCCGCAGCGACTGCCAGGAGGCGTTAAGCGTACTGCGCAATAAGGCCATCGAGCATCTGCTTCCTTCGCTTCTGGCCTGAACGGGCTCAGGTGAGAGGTATCTGACAAAAAAGGAGAGTATCAGGTAAAAATAAGAGGTTTCTTTTTAGAATCATATATGGTATGCTTAAACCAGGAATTTGCGGGAAAGTCTCCGTAAATGCTGTAACTATCGTAATTTGACCGGCAAGGCAGAAATGGTTCCGAACGGATGGCTGCCCTGCCCGGCGGCACCTTTTGAATGGAGAAAAACAGGATGACAATGCCAAGACCGGAGCATCCGCAGCCGCAAATGCGGAGAGAGCATTGGTTAAATCTGAATGGGGAATGGGATTTTGCATTTGACTTTGGAAACAGCGGGATTGAACGGAAGTTTTATGAGAGGAAGGAGCTGGACCGGAAAATTCTCGTCCCGTTCTGCCCGGAGAGCAAGCTGAGCGGGATCGAATATAAGGATTTCATGCGGGCAGTGTGGTATCACCGGACGGTTGTGCTTACAGAGGAGCAGACAGCCGGACGCGTGCTTCTGCATTTTGGCGCTGTGGATTACGAGTGCCGGGTCTGGGTGAACGGACAGGAGACAGGTGTCCACAGAGGAGGTTACACATCCTTTACGTTCGATATTACCGGTCTTGTACAGCCGGGAGAGAATCAGCTGTCCGTCTACGCGGGAGACGATACGGTGAGCGGTGCGCAGCCTTTGGGAAAACAGTCCGTTCGGTTTGGTTCTTACGGTTGCCATTATACCAGGACGACAGGAATCTGGCAGACAGTCTGGATGGAGTTTGTGCCGGAGCGGTACATAGAGCAGGTCCGATACTATCCCAATATCACTGACGGCACAGTGACAGTGCAGGCGTTGGTGAAAGGAAACGGTATCTTTGCAGCCAGGGCATTTTATGAAGGAAAGGCGTGCGGAAGCGCGAAGGCGTCTGCGTGCGCCGGCAATGTGTCCGTGACCCTTGCGCTTTCGGAACTGCATCTCTGGGAGGCCGGCAGCGGCAGACTTTATGATCTGGAACTGGAGTTCGGGGAGGACCTGGTACACAGCTATTTCGGGATGCGCGAGGTGAAGATCGAGGGGGAGAAAGTGCTGCTTAACGGCCGGTCCGTATTTCAGCGGCTGGTGTTGGACCAGGGCTTTTATCCGGATGGAATCTATACGGCGCCCTCGGAGGACGCGTTGATCAGGGATATTCAGCTCTCTTTGGAGGCGGGCTTTAATGGCGCGCGCCTGCATCAGAAGGTGTTTGAACCGCTGTTTTTATATCACTGCGACCGGCTTGGCTATCTGGTCTGGGGCGAGTACGCCAACTGGGGACTGGACGTGAGCGCGCCGGACAGCCTGAAGCATTTTCTGCCGGAGTGGATGGAGGCTGTGTCCAGGGATTTCAACCATCCTGCCATTGTCGGCTGGTGCCCGTTTAATGAGACCTGGGACTACGAAGGGCGCAGACAGGACGACGATCTGCTCCGCGTCGTTTACCGGATGACGAAGTTGTTTGACAGCACGCGCCCCTGCATCGACACCAGCGGAAATTTCCATGTGGAGACGGATATCTTTGATCTCCATGACTATACCCAGGATCCGCAGATTTTCGCGGATCATTACGCGGATTTCGCCGCGGGCGGCAAGCCCTATGACAGCCACCAAAACCGCCAGAAATTCCTGGAGGGCGTTCCGTTCTTCATCAGCGAGTACGGCGGCATCAAATGGGATGTGGAGAAAAAGATAGAATCGGGCTGGGGATATGGGACAGGGCCCGCGACCGAGGAGGAATTTTTGGACAGATATAAGGGACTGACGGACGCCCTTTTAGACCATCCCAGGATGTTCGGCTTCTGTTATACCCAGCTCTACGACGTGGAGCAGGAGCTGAACGGACTTTATACCTATGACCGGAAACCGAAATTCGATATGGAAACGATCCGCAGGATCAACAGCCGGAAGGCGGCGGTTGAGGATTGAAAGGCAGTGGCTGCCGGGCATTGCCGGGCGGGAAAGGAGGTATTTTGACAATGAATCAGACGAGACCGAATCTGATCTATGTGTTTGCCGACCAGCTCCGATACCAGAGCCTGGGCTACGCTGGGGACGCCAACGCCCACACGCCGAATATCGACCGGCTGTGCGCGGAGAGCGTGAACCTGTGCCAGGCGGTGAGCGGGCACCCGGTCTGCGCGCCCTACAGGGCATCTCTGTTTACAGGCAAATATACGACCAGCACCGGCATGGTGATCAATGAGATCCGGATGAATACGAACCATCACACCTTCGCCGATGTGCTGGATGAAAACGGTTACCATACGGCCTACATCGGCAAATGGCATATGTATGCCGCGGAGTTGGGCAATCATTACGACCCGAAGAATTCCTATATTCCCCAGGGGAGGGACCGGCTGGGCTTCAATGAGTTCTTTGCCGCGTACAATTTCCGCCATGAATACATGATCGGGACGGCCTACTATCATCTGAACAGTCCCGAGAAGATCTTTTACAGCAAGTACGAGCCGGACGAGCAGACGGATATGGCCCTTGAGCATCTGCGCAGCCTTTCGGATACTGGGGAGCCGTTCGCATTGTTTCTGTCTTACGGGACGCCTCACGACCCATGGGTGCCGGAAAATGTGCCGGAGAAGTATCTGGAGATAATGGCGGATAAGGAGTTTAGGCTGCCTCCCAACTACCTTCCGGACAACGATCCCCATGCGGATAACTGGGCGAAGCTTTCCGAAAAAGAACGCGGACAGCTTACTGAGTGGATGCGGGTTTATTATGCAATGGTAGCAAATCTGGATGAGAATATCGGAAGACTGGTGGAAGGGATCCGCCAGATGGGCCTGGAGGAAAATACGATCCTGGTGTTTACATCGGATCACGGCGAACTGTTTGGGGCCCACGGCAGGAGAGCCAAGAATATTTTCTATGAGGAGGCCGTGCGCGTGCCGCTTCTGATCCGCAGAAAGGGACAGCTGGAGGCGGGGGTGAGCCGCGACTTCGTGATCAACACTGTGGATCTGATGCCGACGCTTCTGTCGATGATGGGTCTTCCGGTTCCGGAAGAAGTTGAGGGACATGACTTAAGCCTCTGCGTGGCCGGGCAGGAGGATACGGAGGAAGGCGCGCTGATGATGTGCACCGGTCCGACAGCGGCCTGGGGCGATGGAAATGAGTGGCGCGCCTACCGGACGAAAAAGTATCTGTACGCCGTATACCGGGCGGACGGTACGGAGCTGTTCTTCGACCTTGAGCGGGATCCGTTGGAGATGGAGAACCGGATCCAGGATCCGGACTGCGCGGAAGCAGCCGGGAAGATGCGGGAGGCCATGTACGCCGCCATGAAGCGGATCGGCGACACGTTTGAGGCCAATACTTATTATCGGAAAAACTGGGTGGAGAACCGGATTATCATGCACACAGCGGTGCTTTAGACAGCAGGAAGGAGAAGAAAATGAAAGTGACGCGCGCGGCAGGAATTCCCCTGATTACACATGACCCGTATTTCAGCATATGGTCCTGCGGGGATCATCTCTATGACGAGGACACAAAGCATTGGAGCGGAGCCAGGCAGAAACTGGACGGATTTATCTGCGTGGACGGAGAATGCGCCCGCTTTATGGGAGCTTCGAAGCCGGACGAGACTGTCATACCTCAGACCGGCTTATCTGTCACACCTGCTTCCACGGAGTATTCCTTTGAGAACAGCGATGTGCAGCTTACGGTGCGCTTTTTGTCGCCGCTTCTTCTGGATGACCGGCGGCTGCTGTCCAGACCGTGCAGTTATGTGGATGTGCAGGTGCTGCGGAAGCGCAAGGCGCATGTCACGGTAACGCTGCGGGTCAGCGCGGATCTGGTGACCGGAATGCGTTTCGAGCAGGAGAAGGAAAATGAGGCGGATGCCGCAAAGAGAGAACAGGTGGAACTGAATGGCGGCGCTTACACCATCGGGGATATCCGTTACGGAATGATGGGCAAGGCGGATCAGACGCCGCTGGGACACAGCGGCGATCATATCACCATCGACTGGGGATATGTCTATCTGGCCGGACGCGGCTCCCAGACAGAGATCTCATTTGATCCTGCCGGGAGGGCGCTGGAGGCAGTCTGCGATCTAAGAACGGACGGATGCGCCGCAGAGCTTATTTTGGCTTATGACGATCTGCTGTCCATCAACTATTTCGGAAACTGGCTGCGGGGATACTGGACAAAATATGCCGCCACAATTCCGGAAGCAATTCGGGACAGCTTTGCGGAGAAGAAGGATGTGATTGCCCGCTGCGACGCGCTGGATCGGAAGATCACGGAGATGGCGCAAAAGGCAGGTGGGGAGGATTACGCATTTCTCTGCATCATGGCCTACCGCCACGCCATTGCGGCCCATAAGCTGGTGGAGGATCCGGAGGGGAACCTCCTGTTCTTGTCCAAGGAGAATGATTCCAACGGCTGTATCGGAACCGTGGACGTCAGCTATCCGTCTGTGCCGCTCTTCCTGCTTTTCGATACGGAGTACGTGAAGGGAATGCTTCGGCCGGTTTTCCGCTTTGCGCAGACACCGGTGTGGGAGGCGGATTATGCGCCGCACGATGTGGGCCGGTATCCCTACGCCTGGGGACAGGTCTACGGGCTTAAGAAGGAGGAGGGACGGCAGTTTTCTTCCCGCAACGGCGCGGTCTATCCGCCCTATTATCAGTTTCCGGCCTGCGGCTGCTACGATCTGGTTTATCAGATGCCGGTGGAGGAGTGCGGCAATATGCTGGTCATGACGGCGCTGTGCTGCCGGCTGGATGAGAGCGGAGATTTTGCCAAGCCGTACATGGATCTTCTTCAGAAATGGACGGAGTATCTTCTCCGCGTCGGAGGCGACCCGGGAGAGCAGCTGTGTACGGATGATTTCGCGGGACATCTGGCTCACAACACAAACCTGGCCGTCAAGGCGGTCATGGGAATCAAGGCCTACGCCCTGATTCTTGAGATGAACGGACGGGCGCAGGAGGCGGAGGAGTACCGCAGACAGGCGGAAACGATGATAAATGACTGGGCGAGGCGGGCGGATGCCGGCGACCACTATATGTTGGCTTTCGGCCATCCGGAATCATGGAGCCTGAAGTACAATCTGGTCTGGGACGAGCTTCTGGGCGAACCGTATTTTCCGGCCGATGTGCGCGAAAAGGAGCTGCGTTTTTATCAGAAGAAATGCGGCCCCTACGGTGTGCCTCTTGACAGCAGGCGAAGCTATACCAAGAGCGACTGGATCCTGTGGTGCGCGGCCATGGCAAAGGATGTCCCGACCCGTGAGGCGCTTATAGGCCCGGTGGCGGAATATCTGCGCAGGACGGCCAGTCGGGTGCCCTTCTCCGACTGGTACGATACGCAGACCGGCCGGTATGAGCATTTCATCGCCCGCAGCGTGCAGGGCGGCATCTACATGCCGTGCCTGATGGATCGAATGAGGGATGAAGGTTAGGGGCAGATATTCCATACTGACGTAAGAGAAGGGGGCGTCCGCCGGACGCCCCCGAAAACTATTCTTTATCCTTAATTTCGCTGTGCAGCTGCTGAATCGACTTCACCTCAGCCTGCGCGTGGGTCTTCACATAACTGATTCCCTTCGCCGCCGCGCGGGCCGCCGCCATCGTCGTGAAGTATGGAATCTTCGCCTTGATGGCCGCCTTCCTGAGATAGCTGTCGTCATGGGCGCTGTCCTTGCCTGACGGAGAATTGACCATGGCCTGGATCGTTCCGTTGGTCACCAGATCCAGGATATTGGGCCGCCCCTCATGGAGCTTGTTCACCCGCTCTGCCGGGATCCCCGCCTGGCGGATGATGTCGTAGGTGCCGCCAGTCGCCAGAATCTTAAAGCCGTCCAGCGCGAATTCCTCCGCAATCTCCGCAACCTCCGGCTTATCTTTCGTGTTGACGGAGATCAGGATCGTGCCCTCAAGCGGAAGCCTGGTCTGTGTGGCCTCCTGGGCTTTGTAGAAGGCCTCGCCGTAGTAGGTGGAAAGTCCAAGCACCTCGCCGGTGGAGCGCATCTCCGGGCCTAAGAGCGGGTCTACCTCCGGGAACATGTTGAAGGGGAAGACCGCTTCCTTGACGCCGTAGTAGGGGATGTCCTGGGGCTTTAAGGCCGGAACCGGCGACGGCCGGCCGGTCAGCTCCGAGGTGATGATTTCGGTAGCCAGCGGCACCATGCGGATGTTGCAGACCTTGGACACCAGCGGCACGGTGCGGGACGCGCGGGGGTTGGCCTCCAGCACGTAGACCTTGCCGTTTTCGATGGCGTACTGCATGTTCATCAGACCCTTGACGTTCATTTCCACGGCGATTTTCCGTGTGTATTCCTCGATGGTCTTTAAATTCTCCTGAGAAATGTGAACCGATGGGATGATGCAGGCCGAGTCGCCGGAATGGATACCGGCCAGCTCGATATGCTCCATAACCGCGGGCACAAAGGCGTGCTCGCCGTCGCTGATGGCGTCGGCCTCGCACTCGGTGGCGTGGTTTAAGAAGCGGTCGATCAGGATGGGCCGGTCAGGGGTCACGCCGACAGCCGTCTGCATATAGCCGGCCATGCTCTCGTCGTCGTAGACGACTTCCATGCCGCGGCCGCCCAGCACGTAGGAGGGACGCACCATGACCGGATAGCCGATCTGGTTTGCGATGGTCAGGGCCTCGTCCACGGTAGTGGCCATGCCGGATTCCGGCATCGGGATGTCGAGTTTCTCCATCATAGCGCGGAACAGGTCGCGGTCCTCCGCCAGGTCAATGACTGACGGGGCGGTGCCCAGGATGCGGACGCCGTTCTTCTCCAGGTCGGACGCCAGATTCAGGGGCGTCTGGCCGCCGAACTGGGCGATGACGCCGAGCGGCTTCTCCTTGTGGTAGATGCTCAGCACGTCCTCCAATGTCAGCGGCTCGAAATACAGCTTATCGGAGGTGTCGTAATCGGTAGACACGGTCTCCGGGTTGCAGTTGACGATGATGGTCTCAAAGCCCAGCTTCCTGAGGGCCAGGGACGCGTGGACGCAGCAGTAGTCGAACTCGATGCCCTGGCCGATGCGGTTGGGGCCGCCGCCCAGGATCATGATCTTCGGCTTGTCGTTGCTTACCGGGTTCTTGTCCGGCGCGTTGTAGGTCGAGTAGTAGTAGGCGCTGTCCGGCGTGCCGCTGACGTGGACGCCCTCCCAGGCTTCCTC
>CANRHU010000018.1 GCA_947630485.1 uncultured Lachnospiraceae bacterium | reverse complement strand
CGGTGAGCGGCGTCCCAGCGGTTGCATTTCATGCTTACCGCCAGATGAAACACCGAGCAGGCCGCCGCCAGGACCACAAGCCACGGCGTCAGGCCCGAAAGCATCCCCGCATACATCACAAGGGCGATCACGGCACAGGCCACGTCCGCGAAACGCCCGCCCAAAAGGGTATAGGCATTATTCCACATGGATCGATTTAACAGCTGCCAGTATTCCGTCTCAAACTCGGAGTCTTCGATCGCTTCATAGTCCGCCTGCAGCGCCAGCCGGTGAATCTCCATGGAGCCGGCAAACCCGACCCGCACTTCCTTCATACTTTTGGCATTCTCCATCCAGGTCTTACCGACGTTGAGCAGGACCGCGCCTCCGCCCAGAAACGCCAGATGGGTCAGTATCACGGTGACTGCCGTCTGGGAGGAAATATCATCCACCAGCACAGACGGCAGATAAACGCCCAGCAGGGAAATGCCCAGGGTCACCGGGATTCCCAGAAGAACGAGTAAAACAAAGCCCGGCGACTGGTTCCAGAGCCGCCTGACGCCAAAGAGCAGGTTGTCGATACTTTTGTGTTTGTTCATAAGCTCTCCGTCTATGCAGAATAAACTCCCGGTATCTTTAGATTCTATTTTATTATAAAGTTTCACCGGATAACTGACAAGCAGATAGTTTGATTTAAAAAAGAATACGAAGCAGAATGCCATCTCAGGATAAGCGGCATTCCCAAACGCGCAGGAAAATGCCGGCCCCGCAGGACTTGTTTCTAAATGTCCGCGAAGGCCGGCCACAAAACCGATTTCTGTATCCGAACAGAATTTTAGTATATTTTCACATTCTTTAAGAATACTTCTCCCCTTGCCGCCGTCACCCGGACGAGCAGCCGGTCGATCTGATCCGAACTGTCGTCCAGAAGGCGGTTCTGCTCCGCGAACGGGTCGACAAGCGTACAGATCTTCCTGTGTCCGATGGTCGTCCCCTGGAACAGCGGGAATTTGCCGCTGGCATTCATGGACTCGACACGGAAATTCTCCACCCGCTGGCCCTTCGAGAGGTCCTCCTCCAGAACCACATGCTTCACACGCAAGACCGGATGCGCCAGTGTGATCAGGTACTCCGGCTGGGTCGGATGTCCGTTCTTAAGCTTCTCCACCTTCGCCTCGATGGGCGTCCCGAACTCCTGCCGCAGCAGATCGCCGAACTCCTTTAAGCGCTTTACATCCCGCTCATCCATCCGGCCGCGGCGGTCAGGCGGAATATTCAGGTTCAGGCACGCGTTTCCGCCGACGGATGCCTTATAGATACGGAACAGCTCCGGAAGAGACTTTGGATCCTCATTCTCATGCCAGAACCACCCTTTCCGTATGGACGTATCCACCTCTGCGGGAACATAGGCCAGTCCCTGGGAATACAGGATTCCCGGCATTCCGCCAAGATACTGGTCGGTATTGTACAGATAACTGAGATCGCCCTCGTCGGCCAGCGGGCCGGAACCGGTCTGCCGCTCTGCCAGCGTACAGAGCTCTCCCGGAACGACGGCCCACTCGGAAAGGCGGCCTTTGCCCGCCTCGTTGCCGCACCAGCGGACGTCCGGTCCCTTGTCATAGAAGATCACGGCGCCGGGCTGGTATTTGCGGATCAGCTCCACATATCTCGGGAAATCGTAAACCTGCTTTTTGCCGTTGGGGCCCTCCCCGCAGGCGCCGTCGAACCAGACGCAGAACAAATCGCCATAACCGGTCAGAAGCTCCGTGAGCTGGTTGCAGTAATAGTCGTTATACTCCGGCGTGCCGTAGTAAGCGTTGTTGCGGTCCCACGGCGACAGATAGACGCCGAAGCGGATGCCTCCCTTTTTGCAGGCCCTGGCCGCCTCGCCGACCACATCGACGGGAACCGGTGAATTTTTCACACAGTGCTCCGTGTATTTCGACGGCCACAGACAGAAGCCGTCGTGATGCTTCGCCGTCAGGATCAGGCCCTTCATGCCGGCCTGCTTCACCGTCTCCACCCACTGATCGCAGTCCAGGTCGGACGGCGAAAACAGCTGCTCGCTCTCCGTCCCGTCGCCCCACTCCCGGTCGGTAAACGTGTTCATTCCGAAATGGACGAACGCGTAGAATCCGATGTCAAACCAGTCCAACTGCCGCCTGGACGGGGCAACCGCCGCGGCCTCTCTCAGAAATGATATCATAATTTTTCGTCCTTCCCCATACTGTCAGCTGCCGCCGGCAGCCGCTGTCCTCCGGAACATGCGCAGCCGCGCAGATCATGCCTCCGCGCTCAGAACCCGGTACAGCATATCCGCCAGGCCTACATTGTAACCGGCGTCGCCGTAAACGGATTTTGCGCCGCCCTCCAGCACCATAGCAAGCGGCAGGCGGCCAGGCGTCAGGCCGATCTCCTCCGCCAAAGAATTATAATCCTCGCCGAAATTATGCAAAAGCGGCCTCAGGTTCGGAATCGCCGCCATCGTGCGGGCAAGCGTGGCGTCCTTAAGGTCCTCCGGCTTCTTCACGACCACATAAAGAGGCTGGGAAAGCGCGGCAAAATCGGCGCTCTTCTCATACAGCTCATTCAGGATATGCTCGGTCGGCTCCCGCGTCACCTCAAGCCACACCAAAAGCGCCTTGCCGTCCCCGGACAGCTCCTTAAGGCGCACGTCCTTTCCTTCCATCGTCTTAAGTCCCAGATCCCGGACCTTATACTCGGTACGAAGGGCTGTCGGCGAGATCTCGCGCAGGCCAAGCTCCATTTCCCGGCGTTCCCCGTCCTTTAATTCAAAGACAGAGAATTTCACCAGCTGGCTGCCGTCCGCCCGGCGGTTGGACGTAAGCGCGCGGTAAATGCCCGGCTCCAAATCCAGATGAACCTCATTCTTCTGTAATTCTTCAAAATGATCCCACATACCCACGCGGACATAGTGATCCTTTACAAACCGGTCAAGGCTGTAATGGGCCCAATCGGTCAGATTTAGGGAGGCGCTTCCCCGCAGGGTCAGACAGGCCTTCTCGATGTCTCCTGTCAGGGGCAGACTGCCGCTTCCGGCCGGCGCTTCCGGCCGGGCCGCCTCAAAACGGCCGTCCCGGTAATATTCCACACTGTGGTCGATCATACGGATCCGGGCAGGGATGCCCAGGGTCCTGTACACGGTAATGCAGAAGACCTTCTTCGACATAGCGCTTGCAATGCCGCCCCGCAGGCATGCAGCAGGCGTAGTGACCAGATCCTCGTACTCCTGTTCCGGAATCGAGCGGATCCACTGGTCCGCAAGCGGCAGCAGGAGGGACGGGGTCTTCCGGATCGCTTCCTTCTGGCTCCCGCTCATAGAATCTCTCAAAAACCGTCTGCACGGCCTCACCATCTCATTGGCCACGCGCGGATTCACCAGGAAGTGATAAAAGACCCATCCGGGCATACTGCCCGCGTAGGGCGCGGCCGTCTCGCAGCATTCCTTCAGAATATCCGCCTTGATATCCCACAGATCCTTCTCGCGCAGCGCCCGCAGAACCTCCAGCTTCCAGCTTCCGGGCCTTCTCTCGCCGGCTTCCCCGGGACGGCCCGGGACGTGTCCGACCCATTCGGACGGATCCGCGGCGGCGTCGCGCTGCTCTTGCGGCGCCAGACAATCCGATTCCCAGGAAAGGAATTTGAGAATCTCCGGCAGGTTCCCCAAAGACCTGTGCAGAATCCCATCCAGTTCCTCCCGCTCCTCCTCCGCAAACAGCTTAAGAACCGGCTCCGCCTTTTCCTTGTCGTAGAACGCTTCCTTCTTTCTGGCGCGGTATTCGGCCGCTTCCTGGTTGCGTGCCAGGCCGACCGCTTTCTGCTCATCGGTCAATGTATCGTCGTTGACGCTGCCCACCTTCGGGGCATAGAATTCCAGATCACAGAAACTGTCTGTGCACTGAGGACCGTCGTGCAGGACGATCACCGCTTCCGCCTCCTGTCCGGCTTTCAGACCGATCATGGAGACCTTCGTCTCGCCGTACCGCACAGTGCGGTCAACCTGCCCGGCTTCCGAAGCAGTGTCTGCACGGCCAACCCGCCCGGCTTCCGAAGCTGCCGGAACATTTTCCGCGCGGCAGGCCCCGGCATCCTCCGCCGACGCCGTCACATACAGATCGCCGTACCCGGTCAGCATCCGGACGCTCCCGCACTCAGGCGTGTCTGCGCCTGCCGTCCTAAGGAACGCTATGGGACGCAGCTCTCCGGCGTTCACCACCTGACACTCCACCTTCGCGTCCGGCACCGGCCGGCCGGCCGCGTCCTCCACGCGGATCGTCAGCCAGGTTGTATGCGCATACCGTTCCATATGATTTAGAATCCGGCTCATGCCCTTGCGGCCCAGCACCGGATCGAGCGGTTCATCCGGCCCGAACCATCTGGAATGCAGAAGCATGGCCCGCGAGGCCGGCCCGATAAACCAGCCGTAATTCAGCCGCTCCTCCGGCTCGCAGGCTCCGAAGAAAATCCACTTTCCGTCACACCAGGCCTCCACCCACGCGTGGTTGTCGTCGCAGTGGGTCCAAAGCGGCGCATAGACCTGCCGGGCCGGGATGCCGATGCTGCGCAGCACGGAAACCGCGAAGGTTGACTCCTCCCCGCAGCGGCCTGTCGCCGTCGAATACATGGTTCTGGCGTTCTGGGTGCGTCCGTCTGTGGAACGGTAGGTTCCCTCCTGCGCGCACCAATAATTGGCCTCGATGACCGTCTTCTCCATGCTTCCCGAAACCACGCGGCCGATCAGCTTCTCATAGAAAAAGGACCGCAGATCCACGATATCTTCGTTATTCACACGGTGATGCAGCACATAATTGGCAAAAAGTCTCTCCGGCACCTTGCCGGCGAAGGGTCCCTCCTTCCACAGAAATACCCCGTGCCGGGCATACGCCAGAAAAAGCGCAGCCGGATACTCCAGAATATCGCTTATGGGCATGGCACTGAAGAGAAATCTCATCGCTTCCGCCTCGTCCACCGAACAGCCGGCAAGCGCGTCCAGGATCTCCTGCTTCTTTCCGCGAAGCAGCGGAAAGCGAAGCGCCCCCAAGCCGCCTGAAACCGCGTCCTGTTTAGGAAGCCCGGTCTTTTCGTCCTGTACGCTCTCAAGTCGTCTGCCGATCTCTTCATCGATCAGAGCCATCTGACGGTCAAAGCCCTGTCTGATCTCCAGCATATATTCGTTCGAAAACATCTCAAAACCTCCGAAACCGATTGTTCTTTTATTCCGCGCTTGTCACCGCAATTCGCGGTACAGCGTGTCCAAAAGCACGCCCGTGCCGTCGCACTTATGCTCCCAATAGAAGACGCCCCCGTAGCCTTTCTCCTTCACATACGCCGCCTTGGCCGCCAGGGATCTGGGGTTGTCATAGGAAAGGAAGGTGGAGCCGTTGAACAGATACGGGGCCTGGGCCTCATCGTCCCAGTACTCCACATAGCCGTTCTTATTTTCGTACTCCTTCACAAGCAGCTCATAGTCAGGCCCGTAGCCGCCGCCCTTCGGGCAGAGCACCAAAAGGCCGTGGTTTTCGTTGTCCGCCAGGTCCGTCCATTTGCGGGAATAGAACGCGGCCCCCATTATCAGCCGGTCAGCCGGCACGCCGCGGCTCTCAAAAAGCGCCAGCGCCTGGGCGCAGCTGTTGGAAAACACATCGCCGCGGTTGGAATAAAGCGCCGTATGATGACCTGCCAGCGCATGGAACCCGCATTTCAGATCGTAGGTCATCACATTGATATAATCCAGGTAATCCATAAGCTCAGGCAGCTCCACGCAGTTCACGTAGTAGAGATCCGCGCCCGCGGCGATCGTCAGATAATGCTTACGCCCGCCGATGGCGTCAAGGCTCCTTCGTATCTCCGCGCAGAGGAGCGTAAAATTGTGTTTATCATCCGGCGATACCATGCTCCCGTTGGAGGGAACGCATGGGTACTCCCAGTCCAGATCCACGCCGTCCAAGTCATAGCGGACCGTCACATCCGCAAGCGCTTTCGCCGCGGTTTTCCGAAGCGTTTCATCCGCGCAGCACCTTGTAAACGCATCTCTGTCCGCCTGCACCATCGAAAGGATGATCCGCAGTTTTGGATTCCACCCGCGGATCTGGGGAACCATCTCCAGCTTATCGATCCGCCCCTGCACTGTGACGCTGCCGTCCCGGTGCAGTTCTCCGAACGCCAGATTGATTCCGGTCAGCTTCTTCGCATCGCTCTCCGTAAACGCGCCGGTTCCCACATATCCGATAATCTCATTTTTCATCGTCATTCTCCCATCCGCCGCACAGCGGCTGCTTCTCCGTTATATCCGCCGCAGGGCGGCCGCTTTTTCTTAAGCTGTCAAACCCGCATTTTCCTATCTTGAAGAATCCCTCAGAAGATCCGCGTACCAGTAAAACACCTCCGCCACCTTTTCCAGGTCGCTCTGCTTACTGTTCATAAGCCACTGCTGTTTGTAATGGTAGAGGCAGTTCTCCAAACGCTCCGCCAATGCGAAGCCGTCCATGCCCTCGCCGGCCCTGCCGTCCTTCATACGGGACAAAAAGACGCCGACATCATTCAAAGCCCGCATACTGTCGATAGCCGAAAGCGTAATGGCCACAATGCCGCGCTTGCTGCTGTCCATGCTGCGGCTGACGACGCGCAGCTGCTCCTCCAGCTGTCCCAGCTTCTCATTGCTCTCCGGCACTTTGCCGATGTCATTTTCGTAAAACAGTTTTTTAAGCTCTTCCGGAGGAAAGCCCTTCTGGGTATGCTCTTTCAGCATCACCACGTTGCGCCAGGAAAAACGCATCTGATCGGAAACCTCCTTAAGGCACGCCAGAAGCTCTCCGCTCCCGTCCGCAAACTCCAGCTTGGAAATCTGCCGGTTGATCTCCTCAAAGGCCGGCGCTTCCCCGCTCCAGGCAAACACCGCGCCGTAGATCAGGCCGGGAACCGAGAACACCGGATGATTGATATGACCGAAATCACCCCAGTCTGTATTCAGCATACCGACCGCGCTGTACTTCTTCGCATAGCCGGTCATGATTTTCACATTATCATAGCTGTTGGCCAGAATATTAACCCAGGTATTCCAGCCGCAGGCGCCCGGACACACATACTGGGCGACTCCCGCCTCCGCCAGAAGCCGCGTTTCGTCCTCGCGCTGCGTCGGGCTGTAGCCCCAGTTCAGGCAGATCACATCCTTGGGAATACGGTTCGCCAGCTCCGGATGGCGGCAAATGATATCGCCCCAGAACATCGGCTCCCTGCCCGCCTTCTTAAGGAAATCGAATAGCTCGCAGATGTAGTCCACATACAGGGTTCCGACGCCCTTCTCGTCCGCGAGCGCTTTGCTCCTGCCTTTGCCAAGGGCGAAGGTTTCGTCCGCGCAGATATTGAATTTCCTGGTGCGGAACAGAACCATAAACTCGGTGATCATTTTCTTGATCAGTTCGATGGAATCCGGCTCGGAGACGTTTACCGTATGAAGCGCCATCCGATCCTCAAAAGAGAACGGCTTCCCGGCACTGTCCGGCAGTTCGCAGAGGCGTTCGTAGGTTCTGGAGCTCAGCAGCTTGTAAAGATGGCCGAAGGTGGCCAGAGACGGCACCAGCTCGATGCCCCTCTCAAAGCAGTAATCATCCAGCTCCATGATCTCCTCCGCCGTCAGCGGCGTATCATCCCTCCACAGCTCCGGCATTCCGCGGAACAGATAGGTGTGCTCTATGTTCAGCTGCAGCTGGTTCAGCTTATAAAGCGCCATGATATCGACCATCTTCTTCATGTTCGGAAGGGTCTGGATCCGACCCCGGGTCGCGTCATGGTAGAAGCCGCGGGCTTTCAGCATCGGCTCATCCGCAATACTTACGCAGGGAAGAAGGCCGGCGCACTGCCGCACGATCTGACGGAGCGTGGCCACAGCGTAGCCAACCGCAGTAACGCTCCCTCCGCAGAGCCAAACCCCGTCCGCGGTAATCTCCGCGCGATAAGCCTGGTCCGCCAGCTCCGCGTCCAGCTTCATCAAAATGTCGCCTTTTCGCGCGTCTCCTCTCACGATGGCCGGATCGATCCCGGCCCACTGCCTGATCTCTTCTTTCAGCATCCGGGCATACACCTGCGCACCTGCGGGACAGGTCGTGTCGATCACGATCATCGTCCCCAGATTCAGCATCAGACTGCCCTCATTTGTCGTCATCTTTTTGGGTTGCGGCAGTAAAATCATTCTCATACACTCCTTTTGCTGCGGCAGGCCGCCTCACCGGCGGGCAAGCGGCCGCGCCGCGCCCGTTTGCCGGCCTGCTCTATGGTTTAAGCTCCAAGTTTCAGACTCGCGGTAAAAATATAATTCGGATCGCCCCGCTCCGCTAAGGTCTCGCGCATGGTATCCGCCGATCGCTCAACGGCAAAGGTCTTCTGCCCGCCGTCCGGATAGCGAACCGTAACCGGGCGGTCCAGATCGAGCATTCCGTCGCGCAGAAGCGCGGTCACCTGACCTTCGGTGTCGTCCCGCTCCACCACGATGCCGTTCTCCTCCCGGTCAAGACGGAGGATCACCGTTCCCTGGGCGACCTTCGCCGGAACCTTCAGCCAGTAAAAGCTGTCCACGCTCCGGTCCGCGAGACGATCCCTGATGTTCAGGTCCCAGATTACGCGTCCGGGAAGCGGCTGTCTCGTAAATTCGTCCAGGAAATGGACCGCGTTGGAATCCACGGTTCTGCGGGTCACGCGGCCCGTGTGCAGCCAGGTCAGGTTGTCGATCATCACCTGCTGAAGTTCCTGGGAATTGTCCCGGAAATTGTGGGGCTTATCCACATGGACGTAGACATTGTGGGTGTATCCGTCCGGATTTTCGCTTTCCAGCCGGTCCAGGTACATCTGATATCGCACCGTCTCATGATTTCGGTCGTAGGCGGCGTCATTCATGCCCACCTGCAGCTGGATCGGCGTATGGTAGAGATTTACCATGCTTCCGTCGTTGGGATGTCCCGCGGACATGTGAAGCGCCGCGAAGCGGTCCGCCATGCGCGGCCCCACCAGATAGACGCCGTCGCCCCCGGCCGAGAAACCCAGCAGATAGATCCGGTTGGGATCCGCTCCGCAAAACACGATCAGATTCTCGATCAGACGGTCATACAGCGGATAGGACTCCGGATTTGCGTGCGTGTCCCAGGTATCCCTGACGCCGCGCGGATTCACATAGATGCCGTTTTTCACGCTGTCCTTATAGTAAATCGCCATATGGGCCCACTGCTGGTTATTGATATCCGGAAACGGCGCGCCTCCTCCTCCGTGCAGCGCAATGTAAACCGGATAGCCGTTTTCCGGCTGCTGTCCGATCACTTCCATCCCATACTTCATCTTCACATCCCCGAAGGCAATGCACTGCTCCTCCACTTCCTTTCTGCGCCGGGGATCCTGACGCAGCTTTCTGCAGTGCTCCTCCCAGAGATCTCTGGCGCAGTCTTCCGCCTCTCTGCTGTTCATCATCGCTTTTGTTCTCCTTTCGGCCCCGGATCCGCCCCTGTCGCCAGGCGCAGTCCGAATTCCAATCGAAATTTATTCTCCTCAAAGAGATATTCCTGCTCCGGTCCCGGTCCGCAGCTGGCGGAACCGATGCCGTCCTGTTTATAATCGATGCAGAATACCGTCATGCCGGAATCCCTAAGCTCGTAGTTGTGCGCCTTCTCCGTCAGCTCTTCCTGCGTATAGCGGGAGAGATTGAAAGAAAACGGTTCCGCGGCCGCCGCCGACACCGTAAGCCCGCCTCCGCTGACCTCCGCAAAACTCACGTCGCAGTGACTTCCGTTCTCCTGCGGCATGATGTAATCCTCAAAAAGCGAATCCACCGTTCCCGCAAACCGGCCGTGATAAGCCGCCCGCCGTTTATCCGTATAGCTCTCCGTGGGGCCCAGCCCGAAGTAAGTCACATTCGAAAGCTCCCGCGGCAGCATCAGCCGGACGCCAAAACGAGGCAGTCTCGGAAACACCGGATCCTTACACACATCCAGGCACACATCCAGGCTGCCGTCCGCCCAGACGCGAAAAACCGTCCGCGCCTCAAGAATCCGCTGCATAAACCGGCAAAACAGGGAAATGTTGCCCTTAATCTCAACGTAAGCCGCGCTTTTGGGACAGGATCCGCCGCTTCCAGGCACCGGCGCGCTTCGAACGCTCCAGGAAACATCCCTCGCCCGCACTACGGGCCTGTCATAATTTAATTCCTCCCAAAGTCCCCGGCTGCCGCGGTCATTGTCCGTGGGGGCCCTCCAGATATTAAGCTCCATCGGGCGCCTGAGAATCTGGCGGTTATGCCAGACCATCGTCTCGAAGAGACCGGTAAATTTGTCCAGGCAATAGCGAAAATCCGGCGTCTCAAGCGTCACGCGGCGGTCGTCCTCGGAGATGCGGAAAACGCCCGTATCCGCAGATGCATTTTCCGTGCCGACTCCGGCGAGCGGTTCCGCAATCATTTCTTCTTTACGAGCACACTCCCCGGCGAGCGGCCTCGCAAGCATTTCTTCTTTACAAACACCTTCTCCGGCGAGCGGCCTCGCAAGCAGCTCCTCCGCCCGGGCGCAGAGCCCGTCAGAGGGCAGCAGGATCTCGTCGAAGCCCAGCTCCGCGCCCGCCCTCAGCATACTCCAGTCCTCTTTTAAGAGCCAGACCACGCGCAGATAGCAGCGGCCAGTCCGCGGAAGCTCTCCGCAGGGGATCACCACGTCTCCCTCCTCGTGGGGCTGGATGGACGGAAGCGCTCCGCCGCCCGCAGCCGTCACCTCGCCGTCGCGGCTCACCTCCCACCGCAGGACGCAGTAATCCCGCAGATCCAGAAAATCCATATAGTTATGTATCCGCGCCGTGCGGCTTTCCGGATCAAACGCCGTCACCCTCGCCGGCCGGTAGACATTTTTATGCTCTAAAAGTCCCGTATGCGGCCGCCGGTCCGGATAGACCAGGCCGTCCACGCAGAAATTTCCGTCGTGCGGGAACTCCCCGTGATCGCCGCCGTAGGCGTATTTCGTCCTTCCGGACTCGTTCGTTCCCTTACAGACCGCGTGGTCGCACCACTCCCACACCATGCCGCCGCAGTCGCCGTCATAGCGCTGTGCCGCCTGGAAATAGTCCTCCAGATTGCCGGGCCCGTTTCCCATGGCGTGGCTGTACTCACACAGAAGCAGCGGACGCACGGACGGCGCCGCATACCTGTGCCGGAAATCCCGCTCCGGATCCAGTCCTTCAAAATAATTGCGGATCTCCGCCATGCTCAGATACATACGGCCGTACAGATCGATATTGGAATAGTCGTACCGATTCTCATCCGTCACATGCCAGGCGCCCTCATAGTGGGTAAGTCTGGTGTCGTCGTAGCGCTTCGTCCAGCGCAGGGCCTCCTCGATACCGCGGCCGTAGGCGCTCTCGTTGCCCATCGACCAGCCGAAGACGCACGGACGGTTCTGGTCGCGGATCACACAGCGGCGCACACGGTCCAGGATGGCCGCGGCAAATTCCGGGTTATCCGAAAGCCAGGCGCACTCACCGCCCCACTCCTGCTTATAAGCCATCTCCGCGCCGTGGCTTTCCAGGTCCGCCTCATCGATCACATAGAAGCCGTAGCGGTCGCACAGCTGATAGAACTGAGGCGCATTGGGATAATGACTGGTGCGGATAGCGTTCACATTGTGCTGCTTCATCACAAGCAGATCCCGCTTCATCTGCTCCAGGCTTATGGTAAAACCTGTCACCGGATCACTGTCGTGACGGTTCACGCCATGGAATTTGACGTTCCGGCCGTTCAGGAAAAGCACCGCGTCGCGGATCTCCACCTGCCGCACGCCGATCGATTCCACAATCCGTTCCTTCTCCGTCCAGATCACAGCGCGGTACAGATACGGATCCTCCGCGCTCCAAAGTCTTGCCTGGGGAATCGTAAGCGCGGCGCGCCCCGTACTCCCGTCAGCACTGCACACCAAATTTCCCTCTGCGTCATACAAAAATACGCGCACAGGGAGCTTAGACTGCGAGGCCGCGTCCGTATGATCCAGAACCGTAAAGGATATCTCCACGCGGGCGCTTCCATCCTTCTGCGGCCAGGTCTTGACAAAATAATCATAGACGCACTTCTCAGGCCGTCTCAGCAGATACACGTCCCGAAAAATACCGCTCATGCGGAATTTGTCCTGATCCTCCAGATAACTGCCGTCGCACCACTTAAGCACCAGCACCGCCAGAAGATTCTCACCTTCCCGCAGCAGATCCGTCACGTCGAATTCACTGGTGGAATGGGACACCTGGCTGTAGCCCACAAAAGTTCCGTTCAGCCACACATAAAAACAGGAGTCCACGCCTTCGAAATTCAGATAGGCGCGCGGCGCCGCCGCGTCCGCCGTCCAGAAAAACCTGCGGCGATAGGCCCCGCAGGGGTTCTCATAGGGTACATGAGGCGGATCAAGAGGGAACGGATAACGGACGTTGGTATATTGATGACGGTCGTATCCGTTCATCTGCCAGACTGACGGGACGGGAATGGTATCCCATCCCCCGTCCAGGCTGATATTTCCATGCAGAAAGGGTGCCAGTGACACGCTTTCTGTATTTCCATGCGAGCAGAGCGCCAGTGACGCTCTGTTCGTATCCTCCTCGTAAAAATGCTCTGTCAAATCGCAGATCCCGCTGAAATAGCGGAAATCCCATTCGCCGTTCAGCAGGACGAAGCGATCCGACGCTTCCCTGCATTCCACCGGATCACGCAGAAAATCCGCGGCCGTCCCGCGCGCCCCGCACGCGGAGGCACTGTCCGAACCAGCCTGCGCAGCCGGCGCTTCCGGCTCATCCGCGGGTGCTCCGTCTGAACCTACCGGAATATAGTAAGCCCTCTCCGGCATCGTGTTTACATGAAGCACCTGCGGATCTTCATAATATTTCGGCACTATCACAGCAATTCACTCTTTCTGATTACAAGCAGTGATACCAACTCTCATCATTCGTACAGTAATAACCTCAAAGGGTTTCAGCGTAACGCCGATCTGCCCGTCGTTAAGCGGCAGTTCGCCTTCCTCTTCCTCCAAAAGATTGCAGCTGTATGCCTTCGTAAAGGAGCCGTCCGTTTTCAGCTTCGCGTGCGTCAGACTGTTCTCCGACTCGTACATGCGGACGATCACGCCGTTTCCGTCCTCCGCCTTTTTCACGGTTTCAACGACCACATTGGGGGCGTCCACAGACACGAAGGAATACTCCGGGCCCTCCGCCGCGCCGTTTACCGCCAGCAACGGCTGGTTCAGCTTATAGCTCTCCGCCACGGTGCCCGCGGCCTGCCAGCCCTCCGCGTGGGGATACAGCGCATAGGTGAACACATGCTCCTCCTGATCCGCCACCGGATTCGGCTCGATTCCGGACTTGATGAGGCTCAGGCCGATCACGCTGTCCTTCACTGAGTGGCCGTACTTGCAGTCATTCAGCAGGCTGACGCCGTAATGGCCCTCCGACAGATCCATCCACTTCTGGCCGCAGCTCTCGAATCGGGCCACATCCCAGCTGGTGTTGGAATGGGTCTTCCTGGTCAGATTGCCGAACTGGACGTCGAAGGTGGCCTGATCCGTATGGACATTGATCGGGAAATGCACCTTCAGAAGCGTCTGATGCTCTTTCCAGTCCACGTCGGTCTTGAAATCGATCCTTCTGCTGTCCGCGTAGAAGACAATCTTCTGGACGAAGGAGGACTTGCTTGCCCTGCGCTTAATCTCAAGCACGGCGCAGACATCTCCCATCTCCGTCCACTCCATGGACTCCACTTCATTGACCGGCCAGCTCTTCTCCGTATAGTAGATATCGATGTCCCAGTTATCGTAGTAGATCGGCTTATCCTCGTACATGACAAGGGCGTTGGCTTTCTTACCCTCTTTAAGCACTTCGCGCCCGCAGTCCTTGTCGTACAGGCGGTCGATCTCGCCGTTTTCGTCAAAATGAACCGTATAGAACGGCGTCTCAAGCGTATGCGCATCTGTCAGGCTGAACGGATGCTTCACTTCGGTCTGGGGCTTCCCGGAACCGGCGTGCACCTGATACATGACGGAATATCCCTTGGCCGGAATATTCTTCACAAACGCTACGGTTCCCTCCGCCGTCTTCTGGCACGGATAGACCTGTCCGGCCATATCCACCAGCCACTCCGCGTCGCAGTCTCCTAAGAATACCACGTCGTCGCGGCGCTTGCCGGTCGTGTTGACGATCATCATGCAGTGCCCGCTTCCGGCCAGGGCATGAAGGCGCTCGCCGGCCAGAGCGGCAATCTGCTCGTGCAGCTGCTCGTACTCCCGCTTCGTCACCTCATAGACCTCATGGATCGAGGAGCCGGGCAGAATGTCGTGGAACTGGTTTAAAAGCACCGTCTCCCACATCTTATAAATCTGCTCCGCAGGGTAAGCGGCCTTATCCTCGGCCAGTACGCCCAGAAGCTCCAAATCCATCAGGGCCAGCTCCGTCTTCCGGTTGGCCCGCTTGTTGCGCGCCATGGAGGTAAGGGTGCCGCGGTGATACTCAAAGTACAGCTCGCCCTCCCACACAGGAAGCCGCTTGCTGTCCCAGACTCTCTCCTTGAGTTCATCAAAGAACACGCCCGCAAACTCCTGCCGCACCTTCGGAATTCCCTTAATGCCCTTCTCCATACGCACGGAAGTCTCAAGCATTTCCCTGGTTGGGCCGCCGCCGCCGTCCCCGTAGCCGTAGGAGATCAGGATGTCGTTATTGATATCTTTATTCTGATAGCGCATCCAGCCGCCCATGATGGAGTCCGGATGCAGCGTTCCGTTGTAGGTCGTGAAGAAATCCGACACCGGCTGCTTGATTCCAAGCGTCGTAATCAGATGCGTCAGCACTTCCGAGCCGTCGATTCCCCTCCAGCGCATGGTGTCATAGGGGATTTTATTGAACTGGTTCCAGGACAGCTTCGTCGTCATGAAATAATCGATACCGCATTTCTTCATAATCTGAGGAAGGGCCCCGCTGTAGCCGAACACGTCCGGCAGCCACAGGATCCTGCTGTCCACGCCGAATTCTTCCTTAAAAAATCTCTTTCCGTGCATAAACTGGCGCACAAGGGACTCGCCGGACGTCAGGTTCGTGTCCGCCTCCAGCCACATGCCGCCTTCCGGCTCCCAGCGGTGTTCCTTCACGCGCTCCTTAATCTTCGCATACAGCTCCGGATAGCGTTCCTTCAGAAACGCGTAGAGCTGCGGCTGGCTGGACATGAACCGGTAGGACGGGAATTCATCCATCAGCTTTAACACAGTTGCAAAGCTGCGGCCCGTCTTCTCCCTCGTCTGCTCCACCGTCCACCACCAGGCCACGTCGATATGGGTATGGCCGATACAGGTCGCGATCACCTCGCTATAGCCGGCCAGATCCGTATAGAGCGCCTGATCAATATAGTCGCTGGCCTCCTGAAGGGTTCTGTAAAATTCCGGTGAATATGGCGTCCGCAGATCGATGCGATTGATCGTCTCATTGAGGACATTTTCAATCTCCATGCGGGTCTTGTCTTCCTTCTCCATCCGCGAAAACGCCCACAGCGGCACCTGCAGATCGTAGTACACCTTGTTGATCAAAGCGTCCATCTCGAAGAAATCCACCCAGAGCTGGAATTCGTTGTGGAGCGTACCTGTATAGGACTGCAAATCGATCCGAAGCTGTTCGCCGCCCTTCGCGCATTCCGTAAGATTGACCTCCCGGTGATTCATATCGATACCCTGTATGATCTCACCGTTCACGAAAAGCAGAAACTGCGGATTCTTTCCGTCGTCCCACTCCTTGATCTGAGTGGAGACATGCATCCAGAGTCTCCTGCCGTCCAGCTTCTCGGGAACCGTAAACGTCGTCTTAAACCAGTAATGTTCATCCGGACCGTACCAGTGCATGGAGGCGCAGTCAAAACGCTCCCACGGCGCCGCCGCGTTCTCGGCGTCTTCCGGCCGAAAGAAGTTTCCTTTTTTGTATTCCCATTCCTGAACCGGGAATCTGTTCTTCACACGCAGCTTTTTGAGTTCATCACAGATGACCTGAACCCGTTTGTCTAAAAAATGCATGATACCCTCCTGCTGTTAAATTCTAATACAAAAATAGAGTGCTGGAAATGTCCAACATCGCCACCACTCTACCATATTTCATCCCATAACGCAATGGGATTTTTGATATTCCCGAAATATATTTTTGACTGTTTTACACCTCCGGCCAGGGCAGCGCGGGCGCCTCCACCGCCTTATCGCGCATCATCAGTTCGCTCACCGCATCCGCCGCCGGCTTGCCCTCAAACAGCACCTGGTTCACCTGTTCAATGATGGGCATCGCCACGTGATACCGGTCCGCAAGCATGAGCGCGGCCCGCGCGGAATAGACCCCCTCCACCACCATACGAACCTCATCCATAGCCTCCTGCATGGTGCAGCCTTGGCCGATCAGAATGCCCGCGCGGCGGTTGCGGCTGTGCATACTCGCGCAGGTCACAATCAGATCCCCGATCCCGGACAGACCGCAGAAGGTCTCGAATTTTCCTCCCATAGCCATGCCGAGGCGGGCGATCTCGTGGATGCCGCGGGTGATCAAAGCCGCCTTCGTATTGTCGCCGTAGCCTAAGCCGTCCGCGATACCGGCCGCCAGAGCGATCACGTTTTTCAGCGCCCCGCCAAGCTCGACTCCCAGGACGTCCGGACTCGTGTAGACGCGGAACGCCGGCCCCATGAACATATTCTGAACCGTCTGTGCCGCCGTCCTCGAATGGGCCGCCGCCACACAGGTGGTCGGAAGCCCGCGGCTCACCTCCTCCGCGTGACTTGGGCCGGACAGAACCGCGGTCACCGCTCCGTCAAGCTCCTGCCCGATGATCTCGGACAGCGTCATAAGCGTGCTCTCCTCAATCCCCTTCGCCACATTGACCACAAGCTGTCCCGGCTTTAGGTACGCCCTCATGGACGCCGCCGTCTTCCTTGTGTAGACGGACGGCACCGCAAGGACAAGCATCTCTTTATCCGCCATGGCCTCGCGCAGATCCGCCGTAAATACGATGTCCCCCGGCAGAATCACTCCCGGAAGGTTGCGGTGTTCATGCTTCTCCCTAAGCTCCTCGATTTCCTGGGGAAGCGCCGACCACAAAACAACCTCATGTCCGTTCCCATGGAGGAGAACCGAGATTGCCGTTCCCCAGCTTCCCGCACCGATAATTCCGATTTTTGCCAAACCAATCGTCCCCCTTCTTCCGCGCACCGCACTTCCAAGGGCCGCGTTTTATTTCTTTCCGCCGATGCTGACCTTATTCTCATTCCCATGGATCAGCCTGACAATGTTGGCCTTATGCCGCCAGAACGCCATTGCCGTTACCGCGGCGGAAAGCACATAGAATTCCGTCAGATACCGCGGCGCCAGTCCATAGTCGCCGCGGCTTCCGAAGAAGATCATACAGACCAAAAAGATACTCACAACGACCAGCGAGCCGAGCGACACGAACCTTGTCGCGGCCACGATGATGATAAAGGCCGCAAGGCAGATGAGCATCGCCCGCCAGTCCATGGCCGCCAGAAGTCCCGCCGTGGAAGCGATTCCCTTGCCGCCCTTAAAGTTTAAATAAAACGGAAAATTGTGCCCCAGGATCGCGCCGAAGGCCGTGTAAAGCACCAGGAGATTCGCCATCTCCGGCATCCGCGTCTGAAATACCGCACGCACGATCAGGCATGGGATCAGCGTCTTAAACGCATCCCCCAGAAAAACGATCAGTCCGGCCTTTGCTCCCATGGCCCGAAGCACGTTTGTACTGCCGGAATTGCCGCTGCCCACGCTCCGAATATCCACATGGTGGGCCTTCGTGTAGAAATACCCGGTCTGGATAAGCCCGCAGGCGTATCCGATCGCAAGACAGATGATACGTTCCATAGCCTTCTCCTCTCTTATGCATTCTCCTTCGCGTTCCTCTCGCGGATCATGAACCTAAGGGGCGTCCCCTTAAACCCGAAGGTCTCGCGGATCTGGTTCTCCAGATACCGCTGATAGGAGAAATGCATCAGCTCCTTATCGTTCACAAACACCACGAACGCAGGCGGCTTCACCGCCACCTGGGTCACATAGAAAATTTTCAGCCGCTTGCCCTTATCTGACGGCGGCTGCTTCATAGCCACCGCCTGGGTGATAATCTCGTTAAGCACGCCGGTCGCCACCCGCAGGTTCTGGTTTTGGCGCACCATATCGATGGTCTCGAACATTTTATTAATCCGCTGGCCCGTCAACGCCGAGATGAACACGATCTCCGCGTAGGGCATGAAGGAGAGGGTATCCCGCACCTTCCGCGTGAATTCATAGATCGTCTTGTCGTTCTTCTCGATGGCATCCCACTTATTGACGGCGACGATAACGCCCTTGCCGCGCTCGTGGGCGATCCCGGCGATCTTCGCGTCCTGCTCGGTAACGCCCTCCGTGGCGTCGATGACCACGATCACCACGTCCGCCCGCTCCACAGCGGCCACGGCCCGGATAATGCTGTAACGCTCCAGCTCTTCCTTGATCTTATTCTTCCGCCGCAGTCCCGCCGTGTCGATGAACACATACTCCGCGCCGTTATATACCACCTGCGTGTCCACCGCGTCCCTAGTGGTTCCGGCGATGTCGGAGACGATCATGCGGTTCTCGCCCACCAGCTTATTGACCAGGGAGGACTTGCCCACATTCGGCTTGCCGACAATGGCCACCCGCGGCCTGTCGTCGTCCTCAGCCTCAAGCTGCGTAAGGTCGAAATGCTTTACCACCTCGTCCAGCAGCTCCCCGAGTCCCAGCATGGAAGCCGCCGAAATCCCATAGGGGTCGCCGATTCCCAGATTATAAAACTCATAGACGTCGTTGCCGAACTTCTGGGCGCTGTCCACCTTATTGACGCAGAGAACCACCGGCTTGCGGGCCTTCCGAAGCATGTCCGCCACCTTGAAATCCGCGTCCGTAAGCCCCTGCCGCACATCCACCATGAAAATAATCACGTCCGCCGTGGCGATCGCAATCTCCGCCTGCTCCCGCATCTGAGACAGGATGATATCCTTGCTCTCCGGCTCGATGCCTCCGGTATCGATCAATGTAAAATTCTTGTCCAGCCATGTGCAGTCCGCGTAGATCCGGTCCCTGGTCACGCCCGGCGTGTCCTTGACGATCGCGATCTGCTGCCCCGCCAGGGCGTTAAACAGCGTGGACTTGCCCACATTCGGACGTCCTACGATGGCTACGATGGGTTTACTCATATCTGTCTCCTGTTTTTGTCTGTTATATTATCTGCTCCAGCCCCGGCAGCTCATAGGCCCCGTGCTCCGCGGGCCCGTCGTCCTCCGGCGGCGCGAGCACTGCCGCCACAAAATCCTGTCCGCTTGATTTTACAATATTCACCGGGACTTGTAAAGCATTTTCCACCTGCTGCCTGGTCACATCGTCCAGAAATACGTCCTCCCCGCTGCGGAACATATTGACCGGCAGAAGGAGCCTTTTCCCAAGCGGCTTCCCGCTCAGCTGGCGGATCAGATCCCGGCCGGTAATCAGGCCGGAAACCGTAATCATTTCCCCGAAAAACTCATTGACAATCGGATAGAGACGCACCTTCCGGTTCGGGAATTTCTTCGCGATCTCATCGAGAAAACCGCGGATATAATCAGCCGCGAGAAGCCCTGTCGCCACCGACAGCTCCTCCTCCTTCTTATCGCCCTCAAGCTGCGCAAGCGTCTCAAAAACCTCCTCGGTCATCAGCCGCACCATGCCGACGCCGTTCTCCAGCTGGATATAGCCGTCGTAGCGCTCCGCCTCCGGCAGCGGCCGCCCCGCCAGGATGTAGAACTCGTCGCTGGCGTGAATGAAATGCGTTCCGTGCTCCTCATACAGCCCGCGCTGCCAGCGCTCCACCTGATCGATGGTCCGCGCCGCGTCCTCCGGCGTGATCGGCTCAAGCGGATACAGTCCGTCCCGGAACTTCGTAAGCCCCACCGGCACCACCGACACGCTCTCCATGTAGGGAATATAGCGGCTCAGGTCGCGGATCGTGCGCTCCAGCTCATCCCCGTCATTGATCCCCTTACACAGCACGATCTGACCGTTCATCGGCGTTTTCGCCTGATACAGCCGGTCGATATTCTCCAGGGCCTTTCCCGCAAACCGGTTGTGAAGCATCATGCACCGAAGCTCCGGATTCGTCGTATGGACGGAGATGTTGATCGGCGACAGCTTAAAACGGATGATCCGGTCGATATCCTTCTTTTTCATATTCGTCAGCGTGACGTAGTTGCCCTGCAGAAAGGAGAGCCGGGAATCGTCGTCCTTAAAATACAGCGTATCGCGCATCCCCGGCGGCATCTGGTCGATAAAGCAGAAAATGCATTTGTTCGTGCAGGAGCGGTACTCGCTCATCAGGCCGTTTTCAAACGTCAGTCCCAGATCCTGATAGTCGTTTTCGATGTCCAGCTCCCATTCCTCGCCCTCAGCCGTCTCCACCAGCACGACAACCGACTCGTTCTCCAGGTAATATTCATAATCAAAAATGTCTTCCGGGTCGTGTCCGTCGATGGAAATCAGACGGTCGCCCGGCTTAAGCCCCAGCTCATCCGCGATGGATCCGGGATCCACCGAGCGGATCAAATGGCCGCGTTTCTTCTTCATTGTGCATCCTTTCCCTGCCGCCCAAACCCTGCCGCGCCGCATCCTGCGCCCTCGCCGCGGCCTACACGATTCGTCCTGTGCCGCCACAGCGTCCGGCAGTTCATTTCCATATCCTATGATACCAGTTTTCACTATTCTTGTAAAGCATTCCCAAGAAAGTAGGTACATCCCACCTTTTACGCCGCTTTTTCTTCAAAAACGGGTCTTCCCTATAAAACTGAGAAACATGCGCGTCAGGCAAACGAAAACGGGAATCACCCACTAAGGCAATCCCCGTTTCTACATTCCACACGAACAGATGGATAACGACAATTACAGCCTTGCTCTAAGCTCCTTCTGTTCTTCTGCCGGGACACCAAGAACCTCCATGGCCTGGTCCGCCGTCCATTTGGTAGATTTCATAAGATTCCTGACAGCAGTCAGCCATGTATTGATCCTTCCTCTTTGTTCTCCTCTGGCTTCTCCTCTGGCCTCTCCTCTGGCCTCTCCTCTGGCCTCTCCTCTGGCCTCTCCTCTGGCCTCGATTCTATCCAATACTTCACACATGGTTCTCGGACCTCCTTCTTTCCTTACCTCATTCGCCGTTTCCTCAAAACGGGGATCACCCGTCATTACAGTAAACAGTTTGAATAACTCGTCATAATGCTTAACCGTATCCATATTCGGAGCCGCAACCGTCTCCGAAGGCTTCTCATAATCGTTCTGCTTTCTCATCTGGACACAATAATCAGCCAGATATTTGAAATCACTCGTAAACATCCCCAGCTGCTCATCGGAAAGCCACGCGACCTCAAACAGATTGATACGGTAATCATTCACATAAGGTTTCAAATCATCCGGAATCTGAAAGCAGTCATATAAAGTGCGCGGCTTGTTCCAATGCTGCTTAAACCCGAAATATAATACTAAAGTAACAACCGGATAATATTTTTCGTTTTCTTCTGCCTTCTTATTGCGAAGCATCTGACCCCTGTATGCAGCCCCGTCATATCCGATCACACGGATTGGCATATTCCCTTCCGGTTCCGTCTGATTCTCGATCCCGAACAGTGCGATCCGGACGCCGCAATCCTTCCAGCGCTTGGCGACATCCCGTTCCTCTTCATGAAGTTTTCCATCCGCCTTGTATATGGAACGTGGCATTTCGTCTTCAAGATCGTCTTCTCTTACAAGCCTCCTGCCGCCAAACAGGAGAACATTCACGATATCGGCAAATACATCGTTATACGCTTCCAGCGTCTTTTCCGTCATATCTTTTTCCGCCATCAGCAATTCCCTCCTGCCGTGTCAGTCACCCTTCTACTTTTAGTATACTCAAAAATCGCTTCATATGCAAGTTTTTCTTTGCTTAGATGGATCGCATCCCGTTTTCATTTCCTCCAAAATAATATTTCATTTGATTAACCATTCAGTCAGGCTTCTATTTTACCGTCACATGCAGCGACGCGCTTCCAAGCGTCCCATTCTCCACTTTAAATACTGCCTTCCCGGCCTCGTAACCACTTCGCAGGATGCCGCATGCACGTCCCCGGTAAGTCGTGAAGCTGCCGGAGGTGTAGTTTTCCGCGGTAATTGGATTTGCAGAGCCGAAGCCAGCCAGGAACACCGCTCCTTCTGTAGACGCCGTCAATGCAATCTGTGCATCCGGCACCACTCTGCCCTTTCCATCAATCACTTCGACGCACACATAGATCAGACTGTGTCCATCCGCAGCCATCTCCGTTCGGTCCGCGCGCATGCGGACGGCGCAGGCATTGCCTGCCGTGCGCATGATATCTCTGGATATCTCCTTTCCGCCGCAGTAGCTGACGGCCGTTACCTCACCAGGTTCATAGACTGTGTCGAACACAAAGGTAAAGGGCATTTCCTCAACTCCGGGCACTTCCCCCTGTTTCTTCCTGCCAAGAGAGCGGCCGTTTACCAAAACCTCAACTTTCTCGGCACGGCTAAATACCAGAAGCGATACGCCCTTTCCTTCGTTTCCGGCCCAGTTCCAGCATTTGCTGCAGGCGGGGAAGCCCCATTTACCCAGAATCTCCTGCCTGCCGTGATTGGCTGGATCGTACGAGAACACATAGGTTGCGTCCGAACCGTACACGACGCTCCTGTAGTTGCCCTGGGGCAGGATATTGCCGTTAATGTCAATATCCGCGGAATTAGCCAGTCGGTACGGAAATTTAGAAGAGCGGGAGGACAACGCCCCTTGTCCCCCTGGAATCCTCGTTTCATTCGGATTCAAAAACAAGGATTTTCCGATACCCGCTTCACCAATATAGTCCACCGCAATCCAGGTGAAATCACCGATCACATATGGCGTACTCAACACCATGGGCCAGCGCTTTCCGATCTCCTTCGGATAATTCTCAGAACCCACCATAACCCTGTCAGGATACAGCTTATGATCCTGGGCATATTTATCCTCCAGATAGTTATAACCCACAATATCAAGACCATTTGTAAACGCTTCCGTCATATTTTCCCAATCCAGATCAGACGCTCCCACATCCGCGTTCTGAAGCTCCGTTTGCGCCGTCGCGGCCATTTTCTCCAGATTCTTCCTCATCACTTCATCATCCAGACCATTCCAGAGCGAACAGATTCCGTTGCTGACCGGGCGGCTGCGATCCAAAATGCGCACCTTCTCCGCCAGCTTCGTCGCCAATGTATAGCCATGGTTTAATCCGGCCCGCTCGGTGATCTCATTGCCCGTGGACCAGATCACAATCGACGGATGGCTCCTGTCCCGCCTGACAAACGCGGTCAGATCCGCTTCCCAGTCATCCGCAAAGAATTGATTATAGTCGCCGGGCTGTTTGCCCATGCCCCACACGTCGAAGGCCTCCGCAAGCACATACATTCCCAGCCGGTCGCAGACCTCCGTCAGTACCTTCGACGGAGGATTATGAGTCGTACGAATAGCGTTGAAACCTACTTCCTTCATCGTCCGAATCCGGCGAACCTCCGCGTCATAGAGAGAAACAGCCCCTAGAAGCCCGTTGTCATGATGAACGCAGCTTCCTCTCAGTTTCACGGTTCTGCCGTTGATCCGCAGCCCGTGCTTTACATCTGCTGTGACGGTACGGATGCCGAAGAGCACGCTGTCCGCGTCTTCCGTCTTCTCATCCGATTCCACGAAATGTGTCCGGAAGATTCCGATATCCGTCACCTTTGCCGCGATCCGATACAGGTTCGGATGTTCTGCATCCCACAGAAGCGGGTTTTCCACCGTCATCGCGATATAAGCGGTCTGGCGGCTGTTCGCATCGACTTGGATCCTGGCGCGGCGGCTCACCACCGTCCGGCCGCCCGCTTCCTCCTTAAGCGATACCTCAACAACCGCGATCCGATCAGAACCGGAGGTATTGCGGATCGAAACCTCCGTCTGCACATAGGCAGTACCATCCTCGATTCCCTTCGTATAACCATAGATACCGTCGCTTTCGATATATACTGCCGGTCCATGTAAAAGTTCCACCGATCGAAAGATTCCCGCGCCGGAATACCATCTGGAATTAGGCCGCATGCTGGGATTGACCGTAACAGTCACACTGTTTTCCTGTCCGAAATAGAGATATCGCGTGATGTCCGCCAAAAACGGCGAATACCCGTAATGATGCAGCGCCGCCTTGGAGCCGTTGATCTCCACGGTGGCATTCATCATCACTCCGTCAAACCGCAGAAAGACATTCCCTTGTTCCCACTCTGCCGGAATCATAATCATCTTCCTGTAATGGGCCACGCCTGCAGTATAAAACCCGCTGGCCGGGCCCTCCGGTGCCTCCGGCGTCACATCCCCGGCAATCATATAGTCATGGGGAAGATTTACCGTCATATCCGCATCCTCTCCCTTGACTACCCTGACAATATTGGCCAATCCCAGTCCGAATTTCCAGTCCCTGTCAATATTCTGAACCTGCATGTTCCAATCTCCTTCTTTAAAATTCGCTTTTTTCCTCTCCTGATTTCGTCAGTCCCACGCAATGCCGCTTCGATTCCAGCACCGTATGGTTCCGTTCATAAAAGATTCCCATCGCTTTATACACATCTTCCTCCATCGCCTTCTGTGCCGCCATAGCGGCGTCATGATAGAAAATGACGGTCTCGTCGCTCAGGAAATCCCTGACTGCCTGAACCGCCGCGCGGGACATATATGTATAATAGTTGATCTTGCGGACGCCTCTGCGAATCGCTTCCCTGTAATCCTGCGGACTGACGCCGGAACCGCCATGCATCACCAGAGGAAGCCCCGTCAGCGTCCGAATCTTCTCGATCCGGTCAAAATCGATCCTGGGCTTTTCCTTATAGATACCGTGAACCGTGCCGAATGAGCATGCAAGCGCATGGATTTTCGTCTCATCGGCAAACCGCTTCGCCAATGCAGGATCTGTGTAGAATCGCTCCGAATTCTCTCCTGTAGGATTGGCTTCCGATTCCCGTCCAGCCATCACTCCTATCTCCGCTTCCACCGACGCGCCGGCCTTTTCCGCCATACGCATGACCTTTTTCGTATTCTCGACGTTCTCCTCATAAGACAACAGGGAGCCGTCGTACATCACCGACGTAAAGCCCAGATCAAGCGCATGTTTCAGATAATCGAGAGATTCCCCGTGATCGAGATGCACACAGACCGGAACCCTGGCCTTTTCCGCCAGTACCGCCATAACGGGGCCGATTTCATCCAGATGGGCAACCGGTTCATGCAGCTGCGCATGGGAAATGATAACCGGAACATCCATTCGTTCCGCATTATGCAGCACAGCCAGCAGGCACTCCAGATTAGGGGTGTTAAACGCCCCGATCGCGTACCCATTTTTCTCCGCCAGAACTAATACTTCGCACATTGTAGCTTTCATAATACCCGTACCATTTTCCTTTCCTGTTATTTAATTTAACACCTGTGTTTCCCAAAGCGCTTCTCACTTCACATTTCCGCCAAACCGCCTAGATAAGGCCGAAAGAGCGCAGCCCCTGATACAGGTTCCGGTAACGGTCGTACTGCTTTCTGTAAGCCTCCTGTTTTTCCGGTCTCGGCTCGTACTTCTCCCGCTCCGCAACCATAATCTCTGCCGCCTCTTTGAGATTCGAAAACAAACCCTTTGCAATTCCCGCCATCATCACACAGCCAACGGCCCCAGCCTCATAATTCCCAACCGATATGATTGGACATTCCAGAATATCAGCCTTCATCTGAAGCCATGCCCTCGACGCGGCTCCGCCGCCGGTCGCATGCAGCTTTCTCGGGCAGATTCCCGCATCTCTTAAATATTCCATATTCAGCTTCATCTCATAGGTAATTCCCTCCAGAACCGCCCGGTACAGATCCGACGTCGTATGCTCCAGCGTCAGCCCCGTGATCGCGCCTTTTGAAGTCTGATCCATATACGGTGTAGCCGCACCGGCAAAATGGGGGAGCACAAGGATTCCTGTTGGCTCGTCCTTCATTCCCTGTTCCAGAAGCTCATATACGCTGATTCCCTGCTTCCTGGCAGCTTCTTCTTCTCCTTTTGCCATTTGACTGACAAACCAGGAAATTAACGCTCCGCCCGTATAGGAGAACGCATAGGTCACATACTTCCCTGGAAACACGTAGGGCACTACCGCATAATGCCCGCGAATCATCGCGTCGCCTTCCGGAATTCCTTCATACACCGGAGTCATGCATTGCACCGTACCGCAGCCGTCTGTCGCGCTTCCGGTTTCAAAAACGCCGGCTCCTACCGAGGCCGCCACCTGATCGTGACCGGCCGGAAGAATCAAAACAGCATTGCGAAATCCCAGCTCCTCCGTCAAACCTGCTCTGACCGTACCGGCAGCAGTACCGGCAGGAACCGGAACGGCAAACAGTTTTTCTTCTACGCCCGAGGCGCAAAGGATCTCCCCGCTCCACCGCAGTTTTTGTATATCAAAACACATGGTTCTGGAGGCCTGGGAATAATCGATCACAGCGTTTCCCGTGAGCATATAGACAATATAATCCTGCATGGTCAGGATACGCCGTATCTTCCCATAGATCTCCGGCCGGTGCTTTTTGATCCATAGGATCTTTGAAATGCTGTACATCCCATGCGGCACAAGACCTGTAATCCGCTCCAGAGCTTCTTTTCCCAGAACGGAAACCAGCTCACAACATTCCTCCGTTCCCCGCGCATCCGTATTCAGCATGATGGGGAACAACGGCCGGTCTCTTTCATCCAGACAGGCAAACGCCTCCCCGAAGCCGGTAATTCCTATCGCCGCAATATCCGGACAGCGGCAGGCCGCGTCCCGGAGGATCTCTTTCACCGCTTTCCACACGACATCCGCAGAAATTTCATGCCCCCGCTGCGACCGTGTAACCGGATATTTCCGATAGAAACGGCAGCAGAAGGTGCCGTCATTGTCATAAACGACAATCTTACAGCCTGTGGTTCCAATATCAAGTCCGCCTAACATACCTACTCTCCCTCGTATCGCAAGCCCATCTTGCGCAGTTCGTGCCCCGATCGTCACTGTCTCCACTTCGTTCCGGTCGGTGCTTAACGGACGTCCACTGGACGTCCAGCTGTCTCCACTTCGTTCCGGTCGGTGCTTAACGTGCGCCACTGGCGCACAGCTCTCCACTTCGTTCCGGTCGGTGCTTAACGGACGTCCACTGGACGTCCAGCACCTGTCAGAGGTGAATCTCCGTATAACCCAGATATTTTGTCAGCGCTTCACGGATTCTTCTGGTCTGATCCCCGGAAGTTACCGTCACATGATGCCGGAAACCCTCCTCGCTCATATGACGAAGCTTTGTCTGCAGGCCCGCGATCTCCACGACCCCATAGGTGCCAAAGAACCCGTTGTCAACCTGAAGATCCAGTACTTCCGCTTTCTCAACAAAATACCGAACCTCTCCGTTCTCGGTACGTATCCCACAGAGTGTGACCGGACCGGGTTTCATCCTTCCCGCGTTCACGCCCCAGGAACAGTTTTCTCCCTGCGTTTTCACAAACATCTTATGCTCCTGCATACGCCCCGGTCCTGTCATGAGATCGGCCGGGAGGGGGCCGCAATGGAACAATATGCACTTGTCCGGTTCCTCTCCGTAATTATTATTTACATCCAGACAGCCCACGCCGGTTCCGGATGCAAGCGTCATCGCCAGCATGGCCGGAGCATTTGTGACATCCGTCTCGCACACCGCCGGCAGCTGCCGTTGGTTCAGCACTCCCATGACCGTGCACGGCGTGATCTTATACTCATACTGCAGTTCGCTCCAGCAGCGGATTGCCAGCACGTCCAGACACATTTCCCGGCAGAAATCCTCCAGCGCGATTCCGAGCTTACACTGATTGATTATAGCATATTCCGGGACGCGCGTCGTATCGGAATTCTCGTTCAGCTTCTGCCTCCACTGCCCAATTCTGTCGTCCTCATCCTTCACGGCCTCTACGCGGCTGAAAATCTGAGTAAGATCATACGTCTCCACATCCGCTCCCACCCGCTCCAGCGCCCCTTCATCAAAGCGCACGCTCTTGAACGCGGTCGTCCTCGCCCCCAGCACACCGATACGGGCGTGCCGCATCCGTTTCACGATGCGGCATATGGAGATAAAATCTCCTAATTCCTTCTGAAATGCCGGCCCCAACGGATGCATGACAAACGGTTCGCCTGACACGAAAGGCATCCCCATCTGCTTCAGCACCGCGCACAATCCAAGCTTTCCGCAGAAGGCGTCCCTTCGGTTCGCGAAATCCAGACGCCCCAGTTCGTCCGGATACGCCTGAAGCAGGATCGGAACCTTCACATCCTGAATGGCCGCTTTTATTCCATTCTCATCCCCAAAGTTGGGCAGACTTAGGATCAGCCCGTCATACTCGCCCTGACTATTCCGCAGAAACGCGGCGAACGCTCTTCCCTCTTCATACGTTTCCACCGCCCCGAACCGGGTAAGGGCCGGATCCATAAATAGCGGCTCCGCCCCAGCCTTTTTCACGGCTTCCCGCAGCTCTTCTCTCGCCGAATCAATCACGCTGCTGGGGAAGAAACCGCGGTTGGCAATTAACACAGCCAGTTTCATTCTCTCTTCTCCTCATTTCTGAATTACAGGGGCCTGATACCCCCGGTTATCTGGTTTCATACTTCTTTACAGTTCCTGCAGAAATCCGTATTACATTCCAGGACAACGGTTTAAGAACCGCATGACAGCAGCCGTCTTCCACCGCGGCGTTTCCGTCACGGCGCGGAACCACCCGGTTCGGGCAGGCCGCCGTATTGGACGCGTAACGGTCCGTATCATACAGAGTTATGTGCTCCTTTACGGAATACGTGCCGTACCCCTGTATATCGCAGGTCAGATGCAGTTCCTCTTCGCCGCGGTTTAAGGCAAACACCGTCAGCTCGCCCTCCTGCTCCGTAACGACCGCGTCCAGATACGGAACATCCGTGTATTCCCGGCAGTCATATTTCTCCGAAGTTATCTTCGCGTCAAGCACGCGCCCCCGGCCATAGCGGGAAGCGTGCATGTACGGATAGAAAATCGTCTGCCGCCACGCGCTTCCCCCGGTCTCTGTCATAATCGCGCCGATTACATTGACAAGCTGGGCAAGGCACGCGATCTTCACCCTGTCCGCGTGTCTCAGAAGCGTGATCAGCATGGAACCCACGGCCAGCGCGTCCTCTACATTATAGATATCCTCCAGAATCGGAGGGGCGGCCTGCCAGTTCCCTTTCTTCCTGCTGTCTGAATGATACCAGACATTCCATTCGTCAAAAGACAGATTGATCTTTTTCTTTGATCGCTTTACCGCTCCGGCCGCGTCGCACAAGGCAATCACATCCGAGATCTGACGGTCCATATCCAGGGTTTTGGCCAGAAAATTCGCGGTATCCTTCGCCCGGTTTTTGTAGTATGTATGCAGGGAAATATAATCCACCTGGTCGTAGCACTCTTCCAGCACCGCAAGCTCCCAGCTTCCAAATGTCTTTATCACATGATTGGAAGAACCGCAGGCAACCAGTTCAATATCCGGATCCACAGCCCTCATCGCGTTTGCCGCCTCGCAGGCAAGCCTTCCGTATTCTTCCGCGGTCTTGTGGCCCATCTGCCAGGGGCCGTCCATCTCATTGCCCAGACACCATGTCCGGATTCGGTGCGGCTCCTTCACACCATGCGATCTTCTGAGATCACTGTAATAGGAGCCGGAATCATGATTGCAGTACTCTACCAGATTTCTGGCGGCGTCCACGCCCCGCGTCCCGAGATTGACCGCCATAATCACTTCAGCGCCCGCCTTCCCGGCCCATTTCATAAACTCATTCGTACCCACTTCATTCGGCTCCACCGACTGCCAGGCCAATTCCAGCCGTCTGGGGCGTTCCGCCGCCGGTCCTACCCCGTCCTCCCAGTTATACGCGGACACAAAATTGCCTCCCGGATAGCGCACGGCCGGAACGCCGATCTCCTTTACCAGTTCAAGCACGTCCCTTCGGAATCCATCCTCATCCGCCGTTTCGTGTCCGGGTTCATAGATCCCGCCATAGACCGCCCTTCCCAGATGCTCGATAAAAGAGCCGTAAATTCTCCGGTCAATCCGACCTATCTGAAAATTCCTCTCAACCTTGATCTTCGCTGTCTTCATAATCGCTTTCCTTTCGATAAACCTCTGCCATTCCCTGCGGATCTGCCCGATGCGTTCACCTGCTCAGATTCTCATATGCCTGCTGCGCGCCGCAGAGCAGATAATCGGTATCTGCCCCCGCCGATATCATCGGAATCCCCATTTCCGAGAAATGATCGATGGTTTCCTTGCGGAAGTCGCCGGTAGAAAATCCGATGTATTTGCCATGGTTCCTAAGCGCCTCAATCGCCCGCTTCATAAGACGCCCCGTAGGCTCCTCGCAGGGATGCCCCAGCTGCCCGATCGAACCGGACAGGTCATTGGCCCCGAAAATATAGCCGTCGATACCTTCCACGCCGATCAGCTCCTCAATCCGGTTCACCGCGTCCACATGCTCGATCTGGATGAAACGGCACATTTCCAGAGAGCCCTTTAAGATGTATTCATTCAGATCGGCCAGACCGAACTGAATCGCGTCCCTCGGTCCGAACCCCCTGGTTCCCCTGGGCGGATAATACGTCGCGGAAACGATTTTTTCCGCTTCCTGCGCGCTTCGGATCATGGGGAAAATAACGCCGTCCACTCCCATCTCCATCACGCGCTTTAAGGTAATATAATCGTTCTGGGGAATCCTGACAATCACGTTAACGCCGACGCTTCTGGCAGCGTTCATATGTATATATAATGCCTTGCAGTCAATATAGGTATGTTCCATATCTACCCATATAAAATCAAATCCAACCCGTCCCAGAATCGCGCAAATGCTTGGATCGCTGAGAGTCACATGCGTACCTCTAAGCTTCGCGCCGCTCTCAATCTTTCTGCGCAGTTCATTCATAGCTTGCTCCTTTCCTCCGCGAATCTGTCTTTCGCTCCATTCCCTTCCGCTCATTTTCTTACCTGCCAGCGCGGTTCTTCAAGGCGTTTCACTACAGACGATCCAGGGAAATCCTCTGCACGATCATGTCCTCTTTCCATACAGAATAAATGATATAAAGAAATCCTCCGTCAATGGCGACATTGGGATATCCATAGATTCCGCCTTTGGCAAAGCCCGGGAATCTGACCGGCACCATCTCTGTCTCAATCTGATAGTGAGTATCAAAGGTCCATCCGTCATCTTCGGATACCGATATGACCAGCGGACACCGCGCGCGGTCCGGTCCCGGATTGCCCACATAGATCCATCTGCCGTCCGGAAGCTTTCTCATGCAGAATTTTGAATTTCCGTCCGGAAAATCCGTCTTCTCCGGAAATGTCCAGCTCTCCCCGCCGTCATAACTGTCGGACTGCCAGAGCCATGGGGTATAACTGCGGTAAAGCATATGCAGCGTTCCGTCCTTTCCTTCGACAAAGGAGCCCTCGCAGAGATGCGCGTCAATCCCCAGCCTTTCGGAAACCTTCCAGAAAAAAGAAGGATCGTCCCTCGGCGGCTCGTTCATATCCACGTTATCCGGGCAGAAGCCGCTGAGTGTCCAGCCGGTCAGCCCTTTCGGGTCGTCGGTCCACGCGTGGGCCCAGTTTCCCTCGATCAGCAGACGGCCGGACCGCAGCTTCCTCGGACCGCCTACGGCGGACATCGGAAGACTCAGATCCTGCGGTTCCGACCAGTGGATGCCGTCCCTGCTTGTCAGCACATAGAGCTTCGGATCGATGCAGTTCGCTCCCAGCCTCGTTCTGCCCAGCCTGTCCGCCTGAACTTCATAGGTTTCATACTCATAAGAAGAAATATAGGCGTTCAGCTGATCTTCACACGCATAAAAACCCGCTGCCGTCAGCACCACCTCATACCCCTTCTTCCCCATCCATGCCGGACAGAGAATCTGCGGCTCCGACCAGTTGCTCCCATCGGAAGAGAACGCGTACTGCACTCTCTGGCCTGGTTCATCCTCGCCGCACGGCCCGTTGGACCACATAGCGTACAGAGTCCCCTGAAATACGCCAAGCGCCGGATGATGGCAGAAATGCCACTCCTGCTTTGCGGAATCATAGAGGCAGGAGCGTTCTCCCTCAAGTACTTCCTTTCTCCGGGCCGACAACCATGTATTTTCAATTCGTCTCATATTTCAATCTCCTCATCCGAAATTCCATTCCCTTTCCGCCAAACTCACTTTGATTACATAACGAACAAACCGAAACACATATCCAGAGGGCGAAAGGGATTTATTTCCTGTCGCCCAATGAATACGCATTCGTCTTAATTTAAGGTAGACTGATAGGTCTTATTGTAAACTTCCTCGATCGTTTCAGCTCCTGCCGCTTTCAGCTCCTCAACAAAATCACCGAACTCCGACAACGGCCGTGTGCCCGTAATAAACTTTAACGACTCTGAGGAAACCAGAGTACTGCATGCGGTGCTGATATCCGCGATAGCCGCTGTATCCTCCGCGCTCAAGCAAAGCGAATAGCTATATGGCTGAAGATATTCATCCTTCTCCCAGAATGCCAGCATATCCAATGAATCCTGATCCAGGAATTCGTACCAGTTTTCGCTGTAAATCTTTCCGGCCACCGCCAGCACGCCTACGCCAATCTCATTGCAATATTCGCGGTATGGATCATTCGCGTTATTTTTGTACCAGTCAATTTTCTCCTGATCAAACTCAATGGTGCCGTCTTCCAGCACATCATAATTTACGCCTTCAATACCATAGGAGCACAGCATTGCGCCTTCGTCGCTGTAGAGGTAATCCATAAAAGCCAGCGCGGCGTCCAGATTCTCACAGTTCGAAGAGATCGCCCAGACATCATTGCGCAGCGGACTGACTCCGCAGCCTTCGTAGAGCCGGTTTCGACGGCTTCCGTAATTATTCTCCAGCGTAAGCATCGGGACAAACGCTGCTTCCGGATCAACGGATTTCGTAACCAAATTGATATCCGTGGAAAAAGAACTGTTATCAAAGAAAAAGAAACTTTTCCCGCTGGTCAGATACTCCATCCACATGCTCTTATTAAAAGAGGCAAAGTCAGGATCCAAAAGCCCTTCCGTATAAAAACGATTCAGATATTCCAGGAAATCTCTATAATGATCATATATGGGGCCATATAAATATTTCCCTTCATCCGGCTCAAAATAAATATTATTGTAAGTTCCGAAAGAATAGCCCATCCGCGACAGAACGCTGGTTCCTCTGGTGACAAACGGAATGCTGTTCGGATCATACTCCTTTATGGCCTTGAGCATTTCATAAAGTTCCTCGAAATTATCCGGCGCCTTCTCCCAGCCGATATCCTCCAGAATATCTTTACGGACCATTGGGAAATCACCGCCAATCACGCTGCCTTTTTCGACATCCTGAATAAACCAGTACATATCGCCGTCGACCTTAAACGCATTTGCCAAAGTCTCGTACTTTTCCAGAGTCGCCTTGTAGTTCGGAAGCTTGTCCATATGCTCGGAGAGGTTCACAAACATCCCCTGTGCCGCATACTGCGCCAAGCTGGTATAGGTGCCTAACACAATATCCGGCAGATCATCCGTGCCAAGCTGGATATTCAGTTTCGCATTGTAATCGGCGCTGGGATATGTTTCCAGCTGAATATCAATATTCAGGCGCTTTTCCAATTCCTCAATAACCGGCTGCTCCTTATTGTAGGTAAAAGATTCGTGCTCCGAGCGCTGAATCGTCAAAACTGGTTTTTCTTTCGTGGCCGTAGCCGAACATGCGCACAAATTAAATACCAAAACAACTGCAAAAAACAGGGAAACGATTTTCTTCATGTATTTTATCCTCCTATTTATTCTTTAATCGATCCTACCATAACGCTGTTTACAAAATATTTCTGTAAAAATGGATATATCACCACCGCCGGCAATACAGAAACCATTACTACAGCATATTTCAGTTTATTCTCCGTAATTAATGTCTCCGACACGCCTCCTGACATATTGCCTGTTGTCATACTGGCGATATCTCCCTGGATGACCATTTTCCGAATCGTCATTTGTAAGGGCATTTTTGAAGAATCTGACAAATATAGCAGCGACGACATGTATCCATTCCAGTGCCCCACCGCGTAAAACAGTACCAAAGTCGCTATAATAGTCTTTGACAGCGGTATCACGATTCTCAAAAACGTCTGAAACTGACCGGCCCCGTCGATCTGGGCGGCATCGAACAACTCTTCCGGTATATTCGAAAAGAATGTTCGCAAAATGATCATGTTATATGTGCTGATCGCCCCCGGCAGAACGATCGCCCATATCGTATCCAGCAGATGCAGCGCTTTCACCTGAAGATACAAAGGGATCATACCGCCGCTGACAAACATCGTCAGCAGGCACATAAGATTCAGGAAATGTCTTCCCCGCAGCTTACGGCGTGATAACGGAAAGGCGCACAACGCAGTCATAACCAGATTGATCAGCGTACCCAGAACCGTATAAAAAATGGTATTTCCATACGAACGCAGAATCTGTGCATTCTTGAAAACCGCTTTATACGCGGAGAAATCAATGCCGATCGGCTTCCATGTAACTTCACCCCTGGTAACTGCCATCCCATCACTTACCGACACGATCAGACAGTAGTACAATGGATAGATTACCGCCACAATCACGGCCAGCATAATCAGACAATTCAGGTAATCGAACCAGTTCATTTTATGTTTACCCGCCAATGCTTTGATGCGTTTCATATCTGCATTCCCCTTTCCTCTTCCATCGATTACCACAGACTCGTATCGCTGATCTTATGTCCCACCCAGTTGGCGCACAATACAAGAATCAGGGAGATCACCGTCTGAAAAAGTTCGATCGCTGTTCCATAGCTAAAGTCTGCCGTAAGAAGGCCGCGCCGGTAAACATAAGTAGATATCACATCCGCAGTCTCATAGGTTGTCCCGGAATAGAGCAGAATGATTTTTTCATATCCGAGACTTACCAGATGGCCTATCCGCAGAATTAACATAATCGTAATCGTGGACGCGATGCATGGAAATGTGACATAAATTGCCTTCTGTAGACGGTTTGCACCTTCAATCGACGCCACTTCGTATAATTCAGGTGAAATGGATGTCAGCGCCGCGATGTAGATGATAGCGTCCCAGCCCAGGTGCTGCCAGATTTCCGATATTACATAGATTCCACGGAAATATTCCGGCTTGGTCAAAAAGGAAATACGCTCCCCTCCAAACAAGGCGATCAGATCGTTAACAAGTCCCCCATTGGTCCGCAAAAAGTTCGTAATCATTCCGCATACAACGACTGTCGAGATAAAATGAGGAAGATAGGAAACGGTCTGCGCAACTTTTCGGAACCGTTTAAACCGCATTTCATTGAGCAGCAACGCGAACAGAATCGATGCCGGAAACGCAAAAAGCAGGCAATAAAAATTAATAAGCAGCGTGTTTCTCAATAATTTGTAAAAATACGGCTCTGATAGTATCTTTTTAAAGTTTGTTAGCCCGATCCATTTACTGCCCCATACACCCAGTCTCGCACTGTAATCCTTGAACGCGATCAGGGTTCCGTACATCGGGATGTACTTCATGATAATGTAATACGCGATTGGCAGAGCCAGCATCAAATACAGCTGCCAGTCTCTTTTCACCCATACAGGCAATTTGCTCCCGCAGCAAATTTTATTCCTATTCTGTTTGCTTTTCTTGGCAATTGCCAGATTCATCCTCATTCCCTCCACAATAGTACTAATCAACAGAAACTCAACCGCTCAAGTCAGGAGTCAGAAAATTCATAGTTTCTCATAGACATTATCAGGTGCTCCCTGACGATCGCTTCGCTTTTGTCTTTGTCAGCCGTACGCAAAACCTCAATAATGCGGTCGTGATAAGCGACTCCGTCTTCGTGAGCCCGCGGCAAATGCAGAACGCTTTCCAGCATCTGCCGGAGAATCCCATTCATAGATTGTACAAATACGCTCAAAAGCTGATTGCCTGATATATCCGCCAGCATTTGATGAAATGCCAGATCCAATTCCGTGCGGTTTTTCACATCATCTTTACTGTTCTCCATCCTGCGATTAATATCGCTGAGCCGTTCCAACTGATCCGAAGTCGCATTTACCGCTGCCAGACGCGCCGCTTTGGCCTCCAGCCAGACTCTCACTTCGTAAACCTCTTCCGAACGGATATGGCTCATCGTCGCCAGCCGATTGACGGTATCCGACATATAGATCGCTTCCGGAATCACAATACGCGATCCGCCCCCCGACTGCACCGCGACTAACCCCCGTGCCCGCAAAATTGCCAGCGCCTCCCGTATCACCGGGCGGCTTACCCCAAAGCCGGTAGCAAGCGCCTGCTCTGACGGAAGCTTCTGACCCACCTGGGTCTTATCACTAAGAATCATCTGCTCAATACGATCCGCCACCTGATCGCACAGTACTTCTTTACTAATGTTAAAATTGATCTCGATATACACCTCACCTCCCTCGATCCTTTCGCCTATTCGGATACCGTTTTTTTGAAATTCCGTCTCTTCCTGTAATCTTATATTGCACTCTAAGTCTCTTTTATCTCCCCCTTTCTGAAACCATGGTCATTTCTGCGTGTTTTAAATCATTTGGTTGTAAACCTGTCTTACAGCTTTATAGCCATATAATATAACAAACAGAGTAAACTGTCAAGTCATATTTTGAAAATTCTGAAAAAAAAGAGAAAATCCTGATAAGAACACTTGCCTGCGCATAATATATGCAAAAGCAGATTTTCCTATCAGGATTTTCTGTTATCGAATCAGAACACTAATTCACTCTGCCGCATCCTCCTGTTTCTCCGTCTGGCCACGGGCAAACTCATAATTCCTCATAGACATCATCAGATGCTCGCGAATAATCGCCTCGCTCCGGTCCTTATCTCCGGAACGCAGAGCCTCGATAATCCGTCCATGATAGGAAATACCGTCTTCATGCGCCTGAGGAATGTATAACACACTCTCCAGCATCGTCTGCAAAATGCCGTTCATCGACAGGATAAAAATGCTTAAAAGCTGATTGCCGGACGCCTCTGCCATCTGCTGGTGAAACTCAAGATCCAGCCTCGCCCTCAGCTTCGGATTCTCTTTCTCCTTCTCCATCTCCCGGTTGATTTCCGCCATGCGCTCCAGCTGTTCTTCCGACGCGTTCGCCGCCGCCAGCCGCGCCGCCATGACCTCCAGCTGAACACGTACCTCATGAACCTCCTCCGCGCTGATATGGCGCATCAGCGTCAGCCGGTTGACGACATCCAGCATCTGAATCGGTTCCGGAACGATAATGCGGGAGCCGCCGCCGGACTGAACCGTAACAAGGCCCCTGGCCCGCAGGATTGCCAGTGCTTCGCGTATCACCGGACGGCTGACGCCGAACCCGGCAGCTAATGCCTGCTCTGACGGAAGTTTCTGTCCAACCTGCGTTTTATCGCTGAGAATCATCTGTTCAAGCCGATCTGCCACCTGATCACACAGAATTTCCTTGCTGATATTATAATTGATATCCATAGAATCTCTCCTTTTCCGGCCGCGAACCGGTATACCTGTCTTACAATTATACAAATAAATCATAAGTTACATTCTTTGACTTGTCAAGCAGCTTTTTCGCGGGTTCTGACGGAGCAGGGCCTGATTGTATTTCCATGCAGAAAGGGTGCCAGTGGCACGCTTTCTGTATTTCCATACAAACAAAGCGCCAGTGACGCTTTGTTTGTATTTTTTCCAAAACTTTTCCGTTCCTATTGACGCTGTCCATCGGAAAATGTTATAAATACATTGTGCAGTGACTGATCGATTCACCAACCATACGGAGGTATCCCCCCATGCCCAACAAGTATGTATTCTACCATTCCCTGCCCGTGGCGCCTCTGAAACTGGCGGCGCTCGACAGCTGCAGAGATTTTGCAGGCCTCGTCAACGATCACATTGTCTCCTTCCGCAGGCGCGACATGGAAGAGCTGATGCGCCGCAAGGAAGACCTAAACTACCGCGGTTATGATGTGGACTCCTATCTGCTCGACCTTTCCTGCCCGCGCTTCGGCACCGGCGAGGCGAAGGCCGTCATCAACGAATCCGTGCGCGGCGCTGACGTGTTCGTCATGGCCGACGTCACCAACTACAGTCTTACCTATTCCATGAACGGCTATATCAATCACATGTCCCCGGACGATCATTACCAGAATATGAAACGCGTCATCGGCGCGTGTACTTCCACTGCCCACCGGGTCAGCGTGATCATGCCGTTTCTGTATGAGGGCCGCCAGCACAAGCGCAGCAAACGCGAATCCCTGGACTGCGCCATGGCCCTTGAAGAGCTGGCGAAAATGGGCGTCGCCAATATCATTACTTTCGACGCACATGATCCCCGCGTTCAGAACGCGATTCCCCTAAACGGATTTGACAATTTCATGCCGACCTATCAGTTCATGACTACGCTCTTTGAGCACGACCCGGATCTGATCATCGACAAGGATCATTTCATGGTCATAAGCCCTGACGAAGGGGCGATGGACCGGGCAGTCTATGTCGCCAACAACCTAAGCGTTGACATGGGTATGTTCTATAAGCGCCGCGATTACTCCCGCATCGTGGGAGGCCGCAATCCCATCGTGGCCCACGAATTCCTGGGCGCCTCCGTGGAGGGCAAGACCGTGCTGATCATCGACGATATGATCTCCTCCGGCGAAAGTATGCTGGACACGGCCAGGGCCCTTAAGGACCGCAAGGCGTCGAAGGTGATCGTGTGCTGCACCTTCGGACTGTTTACCAACGGACTGGAGAAATTCGACGAGTTCTATGAAAAGGGCTACATCGATTACGTGATCACAACGAACCTAAACTACCGGCCGAAGGAGCTTCTGGAGCGGGAATGGTATCTGGAAGCGGATATGAGCAAATACCTCGCCGCGATTATCAACTGCCTAAACCATGACGTTACCATCGGAGGCGCGCTGTCTCAGACGGAGCGGATCCAGAAGCTTGTACAGAAGCGGAAAGCCGACGGGTACGAATATTTTCAGATTATACAGTAATACAAAAAGCGTCACTGGCGCTCTGCTCACATGGAAATAAAAGAAGCGTCACTGGCGCTCTGCTCGCATGGAAATAAAAAACGTCATTGGCACGTTTTGCATACTGACGCAGTTTTAAAAAAAGGGGACCGGCGGTCCCCTTTCTGCATGGAAATGCGCATATTCTCAACTTTTCAGACACAGAAACGCCGCCATGTTTCCGCGCGCTTCTCCGTGCGCCCGATGGGAAAACAGGTAGTCCGGATTGCAGCGGGTACACAGATCTGTGACCTGCAGATGCTCCGGCAGCACGCCTGCCTCCAGAAGAATGATCGAGTTTGCCTTCCACAGATCGAGCTGGTATTTCCCGTTCGCCTTGCCGTAATAAAGCGCAGGCCAATACCGTTTTTCAAACGCTTTCTGAAACGCCTCGATCACTTCTCCCCCAACCTCAAAACAGTCCTGGCAGATGCTGGGCCCGACACAGCAGCGCACGTCCCGCGGCTTCGTCCCGAATTCCCGCTCCATGGCGCGAAGCGTCTCTCTCCCCATCCGGGCCATCGTTCCCCTCCAGCCTGAATGGCTCAGTCCGATTGCTCTGCGCTCCGGATCCAGGAAAAACAGCGGGACACAGTCCGCGTAGAACGTGGCCAGCGTGATCCCCGGGATGTCCGTGATCAATCCGTCCACATCCCTATAATCCCGTTCCCGGAAAAGCCCCTTCCCTGCGTCCGCCTCCGTCACCCTTCTGACATTCGTCGTGTGCGTCTGAAACGACAGCACAATCTTCTCCACATCCACCCCAAGCGCGTCCGCCATCCTCCTGTAATTCTCCAGCACACACGCCGGATCGTCGCCCCTGGTAAAGGAAAAATTCATCGAAGTGTAAGGGCCCGCGCTTACCCCTCCAAGCCGGGTTGAAAACGCGTGCGCCGCCATTCCCGTTTCCTCCAGAAGCGGAAACGCCAGATACGGCACCCGTGTGAACATAGCTTCACCGGCGCCTTGTTCATTTGAAGATATATGAGGCGTGTCACCGGCGCCCTGCTCACATGGAGCTATAGAAGGCGTGACATCGGCGCCCTTTCTGTATGGAAATAAATCCGCGGACCAGCGAATCCGCGGAAGCTTATTTTCTGTTTTATACTGAAGCGGAAGCGCATTCTGCATCCTTTTCCCTCCTGCAATCAAAAATCCGTCTCTTTCTCATCCACGGACGCCGCAGACAGATCAAACACCGCCAGATTCGGATTTTCCGTCTCCGCGTCCTCAAACGTCCTTCGCACCTTCCGAAGGTATTTCATGGCGTCAAAAGGAATTTCGCGCGCCGCATTCCCCGGCCTCTCTCCCGCCGTCTGCGCCGCTTTGTCTGCCTGCTGCGGCGCTTCCGAAGCGCCGGACAAAGCGGCCGGGATCGTCAGGCCGATTGCGGTCGGTTCGGTGATATCCGTCAGACAGTCATAGAGCGCGTCCAGATTGTGCCCGTAATAAACCGGAAAATCCATTTTCCCGGCGATATATCGGTGAATCTCCCTTCTCGCGGGCGCGCCCGCAAGGAACAGGCCGCCGAAATCAAGCGTAATCTTCCTCATTCTGCCATACCCTCCCCGTTATACAGAAGCTCAAAATTCTCGTAGTGATCCTCGGAATAGTATACCAGACCGTCGTCGCTAAAGACGATTCGCTCTCCGCCGCGGTAACCGCCCTCGTAATTAATATCGCACTCATAATATCTGCGTCCTTTTTTCTTCGGCAGCAGCCCTTCGCGGTTTCCGAAAACGTCGCCGCCGATACTCTTGCCCGGGGCCGCCTCCCACAGATTTCCCTTCGAGGAGTCCCAGCCCAGAGCCCGCGCTTCCTCTTTCGTGATATAATTGGACGGCAGTTCGCCGTAGAGATGGATATAGAGCGCCACATGATCCCGGTCGCTGTATTCTCCTTCCGGCTCGACGGATATGCCGCCTTCCGAAGATAATCCCAAAGCATTTTCGGACGGTTCCTGCCCAGGCTCTCCCTGCGAAGTTTTCTCATCCGCCTGCTCGGGCTCACTCTGCGAAACCGTCTCCTCCGCCTGCCCAGGCTCGCTCCGCGAAATCGTCTCCTCCGCCTGCTTTTCTTCCGGCGTTTCATCTCCGAGGGCGGCCTCCGCCAGACCTTCTTCAATTTCCCTGCCGATTGCCTCGCCAAACTCTGTCTCCACCGATTCCAGCGAATCCTCGCCCATGTCCGCCGCGATGGAATCTAAGAGCGACTCTCCGATCGACTGGACCGCTCCGCTCTCCGCGTCCCCGCAGCCGCCCAGCACCAAGCTGACGGTCAGCAGAATCGCCCACAAAAGCGCCCTGCGGCGTTTCCACTGTTTCATCTGATCACTCCCTTTCCCTTGAATGCGTCATCCTAAAAGCATCATAAATTTTCATCCATACGATGTCAAGCATTTTTCGGTTGATAAATCAGAAGAAGCGTTTTATAATAAAAAACAAACGTCTGAAGCTTCGCATCCATGTGATAAAAAGGGGGTTTTTTCATGAACATTCCGAAAAAGTCAAAGCCTTTTTTGTGGCTGGCAGTTCTGGCGGCGGTGCTGGTTCTGGTCTTTATCACTTTTCGGACGCCGTCCGAGGTCACGGAAGGCTACGCGCCCGCGCTCTACCATACCATATGGTCCCTGCTTCCGCCTGTAGTCGCCATCGGCCTGGCGCTTGTCACAAAGGAAGTCTATTTCTCCCTGTTCATGGGCGTCGTAACCGGAGGCCTGCTCTACGCTAACGGCAATCTTGGCCTTGCCCTGCAGACCATTCTGTACAATGAGGAAGGCGGCCTGGTCAATAAGATCGCCACCCAGCAGAACGCCAGCATCCTTGTGTTCGTAGTCCTTCTGGCGGCCCTCGTGGCCCTGATGAACAAGGCCGGCGGCTCCGCGGCTTTCGGACGCTGGGCCTCGAAGCATATTCACAGCCGGGTCGGCGCGCAGCTCGCCACTATCGCGCTGGGCGTACTGATCTTCGTGGACGACGGCTTCAACTGCATGACCGTCGGTTCCGTCATCCGCCCGGTGACCGACCGTCATCAGGTGTCGCGCGCCAAACTGGCCTATCTGATCGACGCCACCGCCGCCCCGGTCTGCATTATCGCGCCGATCTCCTCCTGGGCGGCCGCCGTTACCTACTCGGTTCCCGCCGACGCAGGAATCAACGGTTTCGAAATGTTTCTGCGGACCATACCTTACAATTTCTATGCACTCGGCACGCTTCTTATGATGATCCTGATCGTGACCCTGAAACTGGATTACGGTCCCATGAAGCTCCACGAAGACAACGCGGCCAAGGGCGACCTTTTCACGACGTCGGACCGGCCCTATCAGGACGCGGACGATGAGATCCCGTCCTCCCGCGGAGGCGTCGTCGATCTCGTGCTGCCTGTGGCCGTCCTGATTGTCACCTGTATTATCGGCATCGTCTACACGGGCGGCTTCTTCGACGGCGTTGGATTCATCGACGCGTTTGCCAACTCCAGCTCCGCCATCGGCCTTGTCTACGGCAGCCTGATCTCGCTGATTTTTACCTTTTTCTTCTACATGCTGCGCGGCGTGATCACCTTCCAGGAATTTATGGACTGCCTGCCCGCGGGCTTTCGCTCCATGTGCGCGCCGATGCTCATCCTGATCCTGGCCTGGAACCTCTCCGGCATGACCGGCCTTCTGGGGGCGAACCTTTATATCCGCGACGTCGTAGCGGCCTCTGCCGGGGCATTCCGGATTTTCCTGCCATGCATCATCTTCATTGTCGCAGTCTTTCTTGCATTTTCCACAGGAACCAGCTGGGGCACTTTCTCCATCCTGATTCCGATCGTATGCAATGTATTTACGGATTCCTATGAGATGCTGGTCATCGCCATCGCTGCCTGCCTCTCAGGCGCCGTCTGCGGCGACCACTGTTCGCCGATCTCCGATACCACGATCATGGCGTCTGCCGGGGCTCATTCCAACCACGTCAATCATGTGACGACGCAGCTGCCTTACGCTTTCACGGTAGCCGCCGTGTGCGCCGTCGGATATCTGCTGGCTGGCCTGATCGGCTATTATACCGACAGCCCCGTTGCGATAGCCGCGCTGCCGGCGACGCTCGTGCTCCTGGCCGCTGTGATCGTGACCGCCAACCGCCTTGTGAAGACGCCGAAATAGTTTTTCTCTGACAAAAGCAGGCAGTTCATCCGCGCAGTCTGCCGGATACTGCCTGCTTTTTGTATTTCCATGCGGGCAAAGCGCCAGTGACACTCTGCCTGGATTGCATCAACATGCAAAAAAACACGCTAGTGACACTCTGCCCGGATTGCGTACAGCTGCATCTATTTACACTTCCCGGTCATACCGCAGGCCGTATCCATAGTCGTACGCGTTCCCTTCCGAATCCACATAAGCCTCCATATCGAGCGCCGTATCCTCGCACTGCCGCTCCACCGTCTCCATGTCCTTCGGCATCTGCACCGGCAGCCGCCCGCTCGGATTATAGTTTCCAAACACCACATCCAGCACCGCTGCCTTCGAGATCCCGAACTCCACAACGATCCCGTCCGCAGCCGTCTCAAACTCGCTCATCACCATCGGATTGTTCGCCGTCACGCAGACGATCACCGGCTTGTCCCCCATCAGCCTGCGGCACTTCAGGATGTTGTCCAGATCCGATTCATTGTACGCCGTGTTCGTCTTGCCGGCATAGCTGCGGTTGATAAAGGTTTCCCTCGGGTCGCCTCCCGCGATGCTGACCTTTCTCGCCGCCGCGGCCGTGTACGGCCGGTACTGCAGCGTGATCGGCAGATATCCGTTGCCGCCGTTTGCAGCGTCCTCCTCGGAATAGGGATTGCAGGCCGGACTCTCCACAAATACAAGCGCTGCGTCCGCTTCCGCGGGATCTTCCACCCGCTGTCCGAACCGGGCGCTCAGCCCGTCCGGAAGAGGATCCTCGAGATGGGCCGGAATGTCTGATCGGAAGAACGCCTTCGACGCCCGGATACTGCGGTTCGGCACGTACACCTTCAGGCCTTTGCGCAGCGGCAGGGCCGTCTCTCCGGTCTGGGCAAGCTTGCGGTTCTTTAAAAGCACGACCGATTTCAGCTGGGCCTCATAGCCATGTTCACAGAATTCCCTGCATCCCACGATCTCTGACGAACGGTCCGGATCCAGATACGGATCTTCGAACAGGCCGCACTGGAAAATATTTTTCAGGAGCCGGGCCGCGGACAGTTCCATCCGTTCCCGCATCCATTGCTCCCCGTATCGCTCACAGCCGATCCGATAAGCCTCAATGATCGGGGCCGCGGCGCTGTTGCCGCCGAACTGATCAACACCGTTCATAATTGCCAGCAGATGGCGCTCCGCTTCCGTCAGATTCTGCACGCCGTAGCAGCGGCTTCCGAACGCGTCGATCCTGGGATCAGGGTCTCCGGTAATGCCCCAGTCGGTGCAGACCACGCCCTGATAGCCGTATTTTCCGCGCAGAAGGTCATGGATCAGATACTCGCTGTAGGAATTGCCCACATTTTTCCCGTTCTTCACATCAACGCCCCAGGAAACCGTATAGTACGGCATGACCGCCGCCGCACAACCGGTCGGGCCGTCCAGCTTGAAGGCGGCTTCTGTAAAGGGCTTGATATGCTCCTCGAAATTCCCGCCCGGATAGACCGCGAACTGACCGAACGCATAGTGCGCGTCGCGGCCGCCCTCGCCGGTGCCGCCTCCGGGCCAGTGCTTCACCATCGTGTTGACGCTGTCGCGGCCCCAGCCGTCACGGCCGCCCTCTGTCGTCTGCATACCGTCGCAGTACGCCTTCGTCAGATTCTTCGTCATCCCGCATTCTTCCCCCAGCGTATCGACCAGCCGCATCCAGCGGGGCTCGGTACAGAGATCGATCTGCGGTCCCAAGGCCGTCGTGATGCCCAGCGCCCGGTATTCGAGCGAAGCGTCGTGGGCAAACTGTGCCACGACCTGCGGGTCAAAGCACGCCGCAAAGCCCAGACCTTCCGGCCATTTGCTCACGTCGCTTCCGCCGCTTTTAAACTCCTCGCCGCTGTCCTTCGCCCCGTTTCGCGGATCACTGGAGATATTGACCGGAATGCCGTGGGGCAATTTTTCCGCATAGGCCTGAAGCGTGTTGCTCCATCTGGCCGAAGTCGCGGCGTCCTTCACATTCGTCAGAAGAATATGACGGATGTGCTCCTCCTCCAGATACTCCTTCTGCTGATCGCTCATCGCGCAGGCCTCGGCCCCTGACTCCTCGTAAGACTTGCCGCCAAAAGTCCCCGTAAACGGGCCTCCCGCCGCAGGGGGTACCATCTGATGCGGCGAATAGAGCATCAGACCCGCAATCTCCTCGACGGTCATCCGTCCCGCCAGATCCTTCGCGCGTTCCCATGCGGGAAGACGCCAGTCCTCATACGGCAAAAGTTCGCCCGTCCGCTCCAGATCCTTGAAATACAGCCCGTCCCTCTCCAGCAGCTCAAGCCCTGAATCCTCGGACCAGGAGAGGTTTTCACCGCCTGCAGGCTGAGTCAGGCGGCAGATGCCGTCCTTTGTTGTCTTTGTGCCACGATTCATCTTCATCTCCTCCTTCGCGTCATATATATCCTTATCTATATCTTACCGGGTTCTGCCGCAGGACGCAACCACTTTTTTGAGGGTCTTTATTTGTCCGTGCTTTCTGCATACTGACGCAATATTGAAAGCATGCCGCCTGCACCCTTTTTGCATACTGGCGTAATACAAGCAAGGCGTCACTGGCGCCTTGCTTGCATGGAAACAAAAAGCACCGCAGTCCCGGAAGACTGCGGCGCTTCTAATTTCAATGAATTCTTTCCTTCATATGTCTTTAGAACTTCCCGGCCTTCGCCGCTTCCTCGACGGAAGCAGTCAACCCGCTAATCTTCGTAGAAATTCTTCGTTTTGTTACCTACTCGTTTCCTACTCACGAATTTTTAGGGCGTTTGTGGACTTCTCACGGCTTTTTTACGTTTCAGACCCGTCATATACGTAGCCGGTTTCTTCCCAAAATTTCAGCGGCGATATGTAGTAATCATATTGCGAGCTTCCTTCTTTTTTGAACGCCACTCCGAATTTCAGGATACCAAGGATGATTCCTTGCCTGATAAATTGCTGGTCCTTTTTCATCACCCTTGCTGCTACGGCTATCGGGACATTCTCGCCGGAAAACTCCGGTATCTCTAAATATACCTTTTTGTCCCGCATTTGTCAACCTATACCTCCTTTTTTCTCAAACTTCATCTCCCCAGCAATCCCAACCATCGGATTGCCTCCTTGCAAACAATTCTATCTTGGAGAGGTTCCCCCCCATAAGCAAATCTATCCGCCTTCTCGCTTCTTCCGGTTTCGTGCTATGGCTCCGCGACGGCTCCATTATGATCTGAGAAATTTTGTTGTTGGCCCTGCGCGGGTAGTCCTTCCCTTTTGTCCCGATCAGGCATATTTCTGCGTTTGATCTGGTCCAGAATCCAAGACCAAAGAACGGCGTCCTACTTTTCTTATTCAGCTTGACCCATACGAATGCAACAGTCCGGTAACGGAATCCCCATGCCTCCATTACTTCCAGGGCGTCTTTCAGCTGCGGAAACGTGGCCCACATGAACAGCACTCCGTTTTCCGTGAGATTGCCTACCGGGATTTCCTGGATATCCTTCTTTCTCATTGTGCGATAGTGGTTCACAGCAAGGCCCTGAAATTCTTTTCCCGTCCCGCCTCCATACTTCCAAGGCGGATCGGCATATATAACATCGTATCCCTTCGTTTTTCCGTAGATATCAACCTTCACGTACCCACCTCGTTTCTGCTGTAAACATCGACATCTGCCCGACATGCGGGTTATAATTCATCCAGATCGTTTCCTGCTTCGTGGACCCGGACATCGTTCTCGATGTATTGCTGAACTTCTTCCACCGGCTCCCCGCAAGAACGCTGTTATAAAGATCAGTCTCGTACCCGCTGATTACGACCGGTCCTTTATGTTGCAGGAGTGTTTCCAGCAGCTCTACATGATCCTTATCGTCCATTTCGAACCGATATTGTTTCCCGTATCTGGTTTCCAGCATATACGGCGGATCGCAGTATATCAGGACCTTCTCGTAATTAAACCGGCGAATCAATTCCACGGCCGGCATATTCTCGATCTGTACACCTCGTAGCCGTTCTGCCGCCATCATGATCTTGTCCGGCAAGTGACACCAGTCCTGGGAAGCGTAGGATCGCTCTCTGCCTTGGACATCATTCTTCCAGCCGACCTTCTCGCCGTTCGTCCTGAAGCCGTGTCCCATGTTCAGGCGCGTGTAGAAATTCAGCGCCTTCTGGATCTTATCCTCCGGATTTTCAGAGAATACGCGCTCATAGACGCTCCTGGCATACGGTGTGTAGTAAATGGCCCGTGCCAGCTGCTCCGGATAGTCCCGGATGCACTCGAACAGATTTACCACGTTTCCGTCCAGATCATTCACGGTTTCTATGTGAGACCTTGGCTTATTGAAGAATACCGCGCCAGAGCCGAAGAACGGTTCTAAATAGCTGTGATGTTCCGGAAAGTAGCTTATGATCCAGTCTGCGATGGACCACTTGCTTCCAGGATATTTTGCTATTGCCTTCATTCTCCCCGCCTCCTTCCGGTCTCTTATACAGCTTCCAGTAATGGCACCTATGCCGGCTTCGTCTTAGTTTTACGGCCATCGGCCATCCGTCCTTCTCTCTGATCGCCCGGCACGATGTAAACCCCCAGAACGTGCATGTTTCATCATGCGCTGTACTCCACGCGCAGTTATTACACATTTTCTTCATGGCTACCCTCTCCGGAGCCAAATATGTATCTGCGCAGAGCTTTCAGGTCGATGTTGTTATCAACCCAGGCGCGATCAGCCATCGTACACGGAGGCTTTCCAACATGCAGCTGGTGATAAACCGCGCATTCTGCGCTCTTTCCGCGTTTACACATATTGCAAACCCTTATTTCTTCCGGAGGAAACTTTATAACCGAAAACAGAAAATCGGTTGAAGCATCACGTTCGTCGTCTGACGGCATTTTGTATACCCTTCTTCCGGAATCATATTCTCCGAGCAACATCAGCAAGATCTCTTTTGCCCGATCCTCGTCATATCTTCCGAGCAAAGAAATCGCCTGTTCCTCTTTGTTCTGATCGACGTAAATTCCCACTTTCCCGGAATAAGCATCAGAATCGGAACGATCTATGAAAACCGACAAGGCATTCTCTAAATTGTAAACAGCATCTCTTTCCTGGTTCATTATAAGCATAATTCACATCTCCTGCTCTCATTCCATACATTCATTTATTAGCTCCCGGAATATGTCCATCAGCTTTTCTACTGCGTTCGGCTCTTTTTGCCTTCTTTCTGAGAGTCCAACATCATTAGTGGCCTTAGATATTCCCATCTCGGAAAAACATTTTGGACACAATGTTATGGATGCGCATTCTGTCCGCCTGTATCCAATTTCATATGAGATTTGCAAAATCCTCTTATTCCTCTCTTCGCTAGGAATTTCAGCCTTGCATCTATCACAAAATTCTCTTACCATTTTTCCTCCTTTCCGGCCCCGCCGAGGCGGGGCCTCGTGTGCTATTACAAGTGGCTTCGC
>CANRHU010000017.1 GCA_947630485.1 uncultured Lachnospiraceae bacterium | reverse complement strand
TGGAGAAGATCTTCTAGGAAAGTTGGTGAAACACCAGGAAATGGAGAAGAATCACCAAGTTTTGGAGAAGAACCAGATCTCCATGGAATGAGGATGATCCACGACGCGGTCGATGGAGACATCCTGAGGAAGAGAGATGAGTTTGTTAGTGATCTTTTTGGCCATAGCTGTTAACCTCCTTTATTTTATTTTTTTGGCCAATAAGATAATAACAGAAAGTCAGCAGTTATGGCTGAAAAGATCACTAACAGATGGAAACACCACAAAACGGAGAAGCTCTATTAAAAAATGAGGGGAATGTCAAAGAAACACCAGGAAACAGAGAAGCTTTTGTGCATCCCCCAAGAACAGAGAAGAGCTTCTATGAAAGTTGGTGAAACACCGGGAAATGGAGAAGAATCACCAAGTTTTAGAGAAGAACCGAGTTTGTGCGGCGGATGGACGTCGGTTCAGCCCGTCAGGAGCTGCAGGTGCTGGTAGACGGTGGTATAGTGAGAAAACGGATCCACCAGGAACTGACGTACCGGGAGATGTATACCACGGTGGAGAACCTGTGGAGCCTGCTCTACATGACGGGCTATCTGACGAGCGCCGGGAAAGCGGACGAGGACGGGATACCGTTGACCATCCCGAACCGTGAGATCCGCTCGATCTTCGCGGACCAGATCATGGAACTGTTCCGGGAGGAGACGAGGAACGACGGGGAATCGCTGAAGCAGCTGTGCGGCGCGTTCGCGGCTAGCGACGCAGCCGGGGTGGAGAAGGCTTTCGGCGGCTACCTGCGGCGTGCGATCAGCATCCGGGATACGTCGGTAAGGAAAGCCAGGAAGGAGAACTTCTACCACGGGATCCTGATGGGGCTTCTGGCGTACAAGGCGGACTGGATCGTGACCAGTAACCGTGAGACCGGCGACGGCTACAGCGACATCCTTGTGGAGGCCGAGGACGGCAGCCTGGGGATCGTTATCGAGGTGAAATACGCCGAGGACGGCGACCTGGAGTCTGCGGCGAAGGCGGCGCTTGCACAGATCGAAACGAGACGCTATGACGAGACGTTTACAGACGATGGCATTGAGAATGTGCTGAAATACGGGATTGCCTGTTACAAGAAACGATGCAGGGTAGTGAATTCAATCATTTCAGCGCCGCAGAACAGCCAAAATAATTGAGTTAAGAAAGAATGTCAATATTGCCCTACTTTCAAGTCAAAAATCCTCCTAATCAATTCTCGACATGTATGCTAAGATAAGAACTGTAAAGAAGATACAAACAGTTCCGGACAGAGACAGACAAAAGGACAGTTGGAAGGCTGTGGAGAGGAGATCGGAGAGGAGGTGACAGATACGGGAGAGAAAGGCTGTCATGCCGGATAAAAATAGATAAATACTCATAATAATACATATATTCCCCCGCCATGGCGGCCCGCGGCTGCCGGACGGGGGTTTCTCCTTTTCGGAAAGTCTGAAAAAATTCCTGGTCAATTTTGCGGAGTGAAATTTGGCAAAGTAAAAATCGAATAAATGAAAAAAATGCTACCAAATTTGAAACATTTCGTGTATAATGGGACGTTGTACAGATATTGACAGACGATAGCGGCTGTTGCAGAATGTTTCAAAGGGGTGTGAGTATGCAGGTTGTAGAGCTGTTGGAGAGGCTGAATCCGGAGACGGAAGTGATTTTGGCGCTCTCTATGATTTTGTTTGCAGGTTTTATCATGACGAGGCTGACCAATACGCTGAATATGCCGAAGGTCAGCGGTTATATTCTGGCGGGAATTCTGATTGGCCCGTATTGTCTGAATTTTATTCCGGGACATTTGATCGATGATATGAGTTTTATCAGCGATGTGGCGTTGGCTTTCATTGCTTTTGGCGTCGGCAAATTCTTTAAGAAGGAGGTGCTGATGCGCACGGGAAAGCGGATCATTGTGATTACGGTCAGCGAGGCGCTGGGGGCCGGCGTGCTGGTTACGCTGGTGCTCAAAGCGGTCTTTCGGCTGGACTGGGGCTTTGCGCTCATCCTGGGCGCTATCGCCACGGCCACGGCGCCGGCCAGCACGATGATGACGATCAACCAGTACAAAGCGAAGGGAGAATTTGTCAACACGCTGCTGCAGATCGTGGCGCTGGACGATGTGGTCTGCCTTTTGGCGTTCTCCGTCGTGTCGGCGGTGATCAACGGGCTGGAGGCCGGGAGTCTGTCCATCCATGATGTGGTGGTTCCGGTCGGTTACAATGTGCTGGCGATCGGGCTTGGGATTTTCTGCGGTTATTTTTTGAGCCGGCTGCTGGTGCCGACCAGAAGCCGCGACAACCGGCTGATTCTGGCGATTGCCATGCTGATGGGGCTGACGGGGCTCTGCGCGGCGGTGGATATTTCGCCGCTTCTGTCCTGCATGGTCTTCGGGGCGGTTTACATCAATCTGACCCGGGATAAAAAGCTGTTCCGGCAGATGAATAACTTTACGCCTCCGGTGATGTCGCTCTTTTTTGTGGTATCGGGGATGAATCTCAATCTGAATGCTCTGACGACGGTCGGCAGCATCGGCGTGTGTTATTTTGTGGTGCGTATCGTGGGAAAATATCTGGGTACATATCTAAGCTGTATGGCGGTGAAAACCAGCCCGGAAATCCGCAATTATATGGGCTTTGCGCTGATCCCGCAGGCCGGCGTGGCGATTGGTCTGGCATTTCTGGGGCAGCGGGTTCTGCCGGAGGCGACGGGAAATCTGATGCTGACGATCATTCTGTCCTCGTCGGTGTTGTATGAGATGGTGGGACCGGTCAGCGCCAAGGCGGCCTTGTTCCTGTCCGGAAGCATTCCCGGCGGTGTCAGATCGATGGAGCAGGTAGTGACTGCGGACGGACATATCATCGAAGTGCCGGCCGAGGAACCTGTCGTCGATGCGACGGCCGAGGAACCTATCGTTGATGCGACGGCCGAGGAGGTATTTTCGGAAGCCGGCGATTCTGTGCAGAATGCGGCCGCCCTCGGGGAGGCGGCTGGCTCTGAGACGGATATTGCAGAGACTGGCCGGCAGTCTGCGGATCCTGAATGCGGCGATCAGTGCCAATCTGCCGAAGAGAACGATAAGGGAACGGAGCCGGAGCAGGAAAGCAGGCAGACGAAAGGGCGGAAGCAGAGAAAAAGACGGGCTCCGGAGAAGAAGCATGAGCCCGGAAGCGAGAAGGATGCACCGGCTGACCCGGAGGAAGGTTTGACGATGGGGCTTCCGGAGCTTGAGGAGTATAATAAGGGCGTTGATGAGCGGGACGATTACGATGTGGAGAAGATGATGAAGCCGCTGAAAGTGAAAAAAAAGAAAAAGCATAAGTAGGTTTTGGGGCTTCGAGGGCCCTCCCACCCTCTTCCCATCGCTAAAATCTTTGTTGCATATTTCTCCCAATTCGTGTACAATATACATTGTTAAAAATTTTGCATAAGATCAGAGGAGAACGATCATGAGCAAGAAACCAACAGTATTAATGATCCTCGACGGCTACGGCCTGAATGATAGATGCGAGGCCAACGCTGTCTGCGAGGCGAAAACGCCGGTCATGGACCAGCTGATGAGCCAGTGCCCCTTCGTGAAGGGCCAGGCCAGCGGTCTTTTTGTGGGTCTGCCGGACGGGCAGATGGGCAACTCGGAGGTGGGCCACCTGAATATGGGCGCGGGACGCATCGTGTATCAGGAGCTGACCAGGATCACCAAGTCCATTCAGGACGGCGATTTTTTTGAGATTCCGGAATTTCTGACGGCGGTGGAGAATTGCAAGAAGAATGATTCGGCGCTGCATATGTGGGGCCTCGTGTCTGACGGCGGCGTCCACAGCCATAATACGCACATTTACGGCCTTCTGGAACTGGCGAAGCGCCACGGGCTTAAGAAGGTGTATGTCCACTGCTTCCTGGACGGCCGCGACACGCCCCCTGCGTCCGGCAAGGATTATGTGGCGGAGCTGGAAGCGAAGATGGCGGAGCTTGGCGTGGGCAAGGTAGCTACGGTTCAGGGCCGCTTCTACGCCATGGACCGCGATAAGCGCTGGGATCGCGTGGAGCGGGCGTATCACGCGCTCGTCATGGGCGAGGGAAATCCGGCAGACAGCGCCACGGCGGGGATTCAGGCTTCCTATGATAAGGAAGTGTTCGATGAGTTTGTGGAGCCGATCATTGTGATGGAGGACGGTCATCCGGTGGCGACCGTGCAGGACGGCGATTCCATTATCTTCTATAATTTCCGGCCGGATCGTGCCCGTGAGATCACGAGGTCGTTCTGCGACGAGGAGTTTACCGGTTTTGAGCGCGGCCCCAGGATGAAGAATCTGGTTTATGTCTGCTTCACCGATTATGACGATACGATTGAGAATAAGCTGGTGGCGTTTAAGAAGGAAATGGTGACGAATACGTTCGGCGAGTGGCTGGCGGCCAACGGACTTAAGCAGGCCAGGATCGCTGAGACGGAGAAATACGCGCATGTGACCTTCTTCTTCAACGGCGGCGTGGAGGAGCCCAACGAGGGCGAGGACCGTTTCCTGATTCCGTCCCCGAAGGAAGTTCCGACCTACGATCTGAAGCCGGAGATGAGCGCGCCGGGCGTCTGCGACAAGCTGGTAGAGTGCATTAAGTCCGGCAAGTACGATGTGATCATCATCAATTTCGCGAACCCGGATATGGTGGGTCATACCGGCGTGGAGGCCGCGGCGATCAAGGCGATCGAGACGGTGGACGCCTGCGTGGGACGCGCGGTGGACGCGATCAAGGAAGTGGACGGCGTGATGTTCATCTGCGCCGACCATGGCAACGCGGAGCAGCTGATCGATTACGAGACCGGCGAGCCGTTTACGGCCCATACGACGAATCCGGTGCCGTTCATTCTGGTAAACGCGGATCCGTCCTACAAGCTGCGCGAGGGCGGCAAGCTGGCGGATATCGTGCCGACGCTGATCGAGCTGATGGGCATGGAGAAGCCGAAAGAGATGACCGGCGAGTCGCTGCTGGTGAAGTAACCGGAAGCGGTGAATAATCCGGGGCATTTTGAACCAAGCGGCGGATACGACAGAGCGGATATAACTATCGGATATGACAAAGGCTGCTGGAAACGCTGATTTGTCCCATTTGACCGTACAGTCCTTATAAATGGCGCCTTTCAGGGGAAGGTCTTTTCCATTTGCGGGACTGTGCGGGGACGGGAGATAATCCGTGTCTGCAGCAGCCTTGATTCTCTTTGAAAATGATGTCTGTATTTCTAACGTTCGAATAATTTCGTGTATATTTCCTCACTCAATGCGTCTACATATGCCTGGTCCGGCAGATCCTGGCCGGTAACCAGATAATCCTGGATCAGCTGGAAGCGTTTCAGGCTCAGTTCCTCGTCGGTCAGACCGTCTTTGCTGCCGATGTCGCTGTCGATGTCGTCCGCGGTGTACTGGCTTGTAAACCAGTCGATCATATCCTGCGTCTGATGCTTCTCCTCGGCGATCTCCGGCGCCAGCTTTTTGGCGGAGCGGGTGGTCGTCGCGAAGACGATCAGGGAGAAGACGCCCATGACGGTCAGCGCGCCCTGGAAGATCAGTCTGGATACCGGCGCCATGGGAATGTTGATGATCCCGGTCCAGCACAGGACGGAAACGATGAGAAGCACGCCGCCGATCAGCAGAAATGCCGAGGCGGAGGATTTCAGATCGTCATATTTCTGGGACTTGTCCACGTAGACGTGGACAGGCTCAGGAGGAAGGATTGTCTGGAGTTCCTCCTCCGTGGAACCGACGTCGCTTTTCAGGTATTCTTCATACATGGCTTTTTCGCGGCTCAGCGCCTGGGCGCGTTCCAGGGCCTGCTTTTCGGCCATGGCGGCCCTTGCGGCTTCCTCCGATTCATATAACGGACCGCCGCAGTCTGTGCAGACGGTGATACCTTCTACAAATTCCATATCACATTTGGGACAGTATGGCATATGCGTTCTCCTTTATGGTAATTTTAACGGTTTTTACGCGAATGTCCGTATCTTTCATCATACATCAATTTCAATTTTTCGTCTAGTGAGACTTTCATTTTTTACTTCCATTTCCATGGGAAATGAGTTAGAATAATAAAAGATTGTGCTTAGAATGGAGATTTATCCGGAAATGGAACAAAAGAGAATGAAAACAGGCGAGCTTCTGCGCCGTTTCGCCCCTTATTACCGCCGCTATATCCCAACGCTTTTGATCGACCTTTTCTGTGCTTCCATGACTACGGTCTGTGAGCTGGTTCTTCCGATGATTTTACGCTACATCACGAATCAGGGCGCTGCGGACGCGGTCAGTCTGACCGTGCGGACGGTCTGCGGCATCGGACTTTTGTATTTCGCGCTGCGGATTGTGGACGCGGTGGCCAACTTCTATATGGCTTATACAGGCCATATTATGGGAGCAAAGATCGAGACCGACATGCGTCAGGACGCTTTTGAGCATCTGCAGAAGCTGTCGGACAGTTATTTTAACAATACGAAGGTGGGGCAGCTGATGTCCCGCATCACGAACGATCTTTTTGACGTGACGGAGTTTGCCCATCATTGTCCGGAGGAGTTCTTTATCGCCTTCGTGAAGGCGGTGGTGGCCTTCGTGATCCTGATCCGGATCCATGTGATGCTGACGGTAATCATTTTCGTCATCGTCCCCGTTATGGTGGTGTGCTGTACATATTTTAACCTGAAAATGCGGGCGGCGTTTAAGAAGCAGCGGCATCAGATCGGCGAGCTGAATGCCCAGATTGAGGATAATCTTTTGGGGAATCGTGTGGTGCGCGCGTTTTCCAATCAGGATATCGAGATCGAGAAGTTCCGGAAGGGCAATCAGGAGTTTCTGCAGATTAAGAGAGAAATGTACCGCTATATGGCGTCGTTTCAGGACACGGTCCGGCTGTTTGACGGCGTCATGTACACGGCGGTTATCGTGGCGGGCGGCATCTTTCTGGTGAACGGACAGATCAACCCCGGCGATTTGGTGGCTTATACGATGTATGTGTCCACGCTCTTGACGACGATCCGGCGGATCATCGAGTTCGCGGAGCAGTTCCAGCGCGGCATGACCGGTATCGAGCGGTTTGCAGAGATTATGGATGCGAAGATTGACATTTTCGACGAGCCGGGAGCGGAGCCGCTGGGCCGGGTGGAGGGAACCATCACCTTCGACCATGTGAGCTTTGAGTACCCGGACGATCATAACCCGGTGCTGGATGATATCAACCTCACGATCCGGCCCGGCGAGAAGGTGGCCCTGGTGGGGCCGTCAGGCGGCGGGAAGACGACGCTCTGTAATCTGATTCCGCGCTTCTATGACACGACCTCGGGGCGGATTCTGGTGGACGGCCAGGATATCCGCCAGGTGACGCTGGAAAGCCTGAGAACCAATATCGGGGTTGTGCAGCAGGATGTGTACCTGTTCTCCGGTACGGTCTATGAAAATATCGCGTACGGGCGGCCCGGAGCGTCGCGGGAGGAAGTGATCGAGGCGGCGAAGATGGCCGGGGCCGACGAGTTCATTTCCATGCTGAGAAATGGATATGATACATATGTGGGCGAGCGCGGCGTGAAGCTGTCCGGAGGGCAGAAGCAGCGGATCAGCATCGCGCGTGTGTTTTTAAAGAACCCGGCGATTCTGGTGTTGGATGAGGCCACCTCGGCCCTGGACAATGAGAGCGAGCATCTGGTGAATATTTCGCTCGATAAGCTGGCCCAGGGGCGGACGACGCTTACTATCGCGCACCGTCTGTCCACAATTCAGGGGGCGGACCGCATTTTGGTGCTGGCCGGGAACCGTATCGTGGAGGAAGGAAATCACAGAACGCTTCTTGAGAAGAAGGGGATGTATTACGAGCTGTATATGATGACGCAGGCGGACGCGGGCGCGGCAGAAGCGGGGCCGGCAGAAACGGGGACGGCAGAAACAGAGTCGCCAGAAGCAGAGCCGGCAGAAACGGGGACGGAATCCTGAAACTGACGATGGTACGTCCTGCGAAACGTGGAGGCGTTGATAGGGGGAAGGCTTTGTCGATCGGACGGAAAGCTGCCGGGAAGCCGGTTGCGGTATTATAAATAGAAAATAGAGGAGTTATTAGTTATGAAAACAGCGATTGTGACAGACAGCAACAGCGGCATCACTCAGGCGCAGGCGAGGGAACTTGGGATTTTTGTCCTTCCGATGCCGTTTATGATCGATGGGGCCGAATATTTTGAGGACATTAATCTGACACAGGAGCAGTTCTATGAGAAACTGAAAAATGACAGCGATATTTCCACTTCTCAGCCGACGCCGGAGTCTGTCATGGGGCTCTGGGACCGGCTTCTTGTGGAGTACGATGCGATTGTCCATATCCCGATGTCGAGCGGCCTGAGCAGCTCGTGCGAGACGGCCATGATGCTGGCGGAGGATTACGGCGGGCGTGTTCAGGTGGTGAATAATCAGCGGATTTCCTGCACGCAGCGTCAGTCGGCCATCGACGCGCTGGCTTTGGCGGAGAAAGGTATCGATGCGGCGCGGATCAAGGAGATTCTGACCAGAACCAAATTTGATTCCACGATCTATATCATGCTGGATACGCTGAAATATCTGAAAAAGGGCGGGCGGATTACGCCCGCGGCCGCTGCGCTGGGGACGCTTCTGCGGCTGAAGCCGGTGCTGACGATTCAGGGGGAGAAGCTGGACGCGTTTTCCAAGGCCCGCACCATTAAGCAGGCGAAAGCTACCATGATCGCTGCCGTGTCCCACGACATGGCGGAGCGCTTCGGCGATACCACCGGGGAGAGGACTCATCTGTGTGTGGTTCACACGGAGAATCTGGCGGCGGCGGAGGAGCTGCGCGATGAGCTTAGGGCGCAGTTCCCGAAGACTGGGGATATCTACATTGACCGTCTCTCCTTGAGCGTCAGCTGTCACATCGGACCGGGAAGTCTGGCGGTTACGGCGACGAAGATACTGGACGAGGCAGAGTGACCGGCGTCCTTATGCGGCGGGCAAGGCGTTTGTGTGCCGCCGCGGCCGGGAGTCAGGGAGCTTCAGAATCTGGCGGCGCGGCTGCGGACTGACAGGATGATTGGGGAGGGAATGGATTGGCATTACAGTTTTGGAAACCGGATAAAGGAAGGCAGCGGGCGATCAGTATGCGCGTGCCGTTATTCTTCCTGTTCCTGCTGATGGGGATTCTTCCGATGGCGCTGCAGGGGGCTGTCATGGGGCGCTCGTTCCGGAGAATTCAGATCGATGGACGTGTCATTGAGGTGCAGAATCAGAGCCTGATTACCAGCGACCGGCTGACCAGGGCGGAGTATATGTCCGCGCCCGGCCGGGATGCGCTGCTGGATAAGGAATTGGACACCATTGCGGACATTTTCAATGGCAGAATCGTGGTGGTGGACCAGAATTTCCGCATTGTCAAGGATACCTTTAAGCTGTCTGTGGGGCGGATCAATGTGTCTGAGCCGGTGCTGCGGTGCTTTAAGGGTGAGAACAGTATTCTGCGGGAAGATGAGAAGCAGTATTTCGCCGTCACGGCGCCGATCTATGACAATTCCGAGGAGCGCAATATTATAGGCGTTCTGCTGACGATCGCCTCCACGGAGAACATTCTGTCCAATGTGGACAGCGTGGAGGAGACCTCCCGCTTCTATATGGTAGTTGCGGTCATGGTGCTGACTCTGGCCGGGATTCTTCTGACAGTGCTTTTGGTGAAGCCGTTTGACAACCTGCAGGTTTCGCTTGACCGGATGGCGGACGGAAGTCTGGAGGAGGACATTTCCGAGCATACGTATCGGGAGACGCACCGGATATCGGAGGCGATTAAGAAGACCATGACAAAACTCCAGACCATGGATCGGTCCAGGGAGGAGTTCGTGGCCAATGTCTCCCATGAGCTGAAGACGCCGATCACCTCGATTCGGGTGCTGGCCGATTCACTGATGAGTATGGAAGATGTTCCGGCAGAGCTTTACCGGGAGTTTATGACGGATATTTCGGATGAGATCGACCGCGAGAGCAAGATCGTGGATGATCTTCTGTCGCTGGTGAAGATGGATAAGTCGGTGGCTGAGCTGAACGTGGAACAGGTGGATATCAATATCCTGGTGCAGCAGATTTTAAAGCGGCTGCAGCCCATCGCCGAAAAGCGCAGCGTAGAGCTGATCTATGAGAGCATCCGGGAGGTTACGGCGGATGTGGACGAGACGAAGCTGTCCCTGGCAATCAGCAACCTGGTGGAGAATGCGATTAAGTACAATGTGGAGGGCGGCTGGGTACGGGTTACCCTGGACGCCGACCACAAATATTTCTATGTGAAAGTGGCCGATTCGGGGATCGGAATCCCGCAGGAGCTGCAGGAGAATGTATTCGAGCGCTTCTACCGGGTTGATAAGGCCAGATCCCGCGAAACCGGGGGTACGGGCCTTGGGCTGGCGATTACGAAGAACGTAGTCCTGATGCACTATGGAGCGATTCGATTGATGAGCAAAGAGGGAGAGGGATCTACCTTTACCATGCGGATTCCCTTAACCTATATATACTAGGGAGGCTTGGTATGAGGTACAGGTTATCAGGTTTCGCCGGGCTTCTGCTGGTTATGCTTCTGACCGCCTGCCGGGCGCAGGGAAGCGGGGAAGAGCCGATGGCGGCGACTTACCGGATTTATTATCTGAACAGTACGATGACAGCCCTTTCCGCACAGGAATATGGAACCAATACGGTGATTGGGGATCAGGTCATCGAGGAGCTCATGGATCAGTTCCGGACGGCCCCGAACGATATGGAGAACCAGGTGGCTCTGCCATCCGGTGTAGGTTATCTGGGATATCGCCAGGAGGGGAGCGTGCTGTATCTGTATTTTGACGCGGCTTACGGCAGCCGTTCTGTCATGGATCCCACGCGTGAGATTTTGTGCCGCGCGGCTTTGACCAAGACGATGACGCAGATTGACGGCATCGATTATATCAGTATCTATGTGGCGGATCAGCCTCTCCTTAACCAGCAGGGGCAGCCGGTGGGTCTTCTGGCTGACACGGATTTTATCGAAAGTATCAGTGATGTGAATACCTTTGAGAGGAGCAGTCTGACGCTGTATTTTGCAGCGGAGGGGGGAAGCCGCCTGGTGCCGGAGAGCCGCGAGGTGGTTCACAGCATTAATTCATCGATGGAGCGCCTGATCGTGGAAGAACTGATCCGGGGACCGCAGGTGGAGGGACATTATGCCACACTGCCCTCCGATGTGAAACTGCTGAATGTGTCTGTGAATGAGAACGTGTGCTATATCAATTTTGACGCGGCCTTTGTGGGAAGCGTCATCGAGGTGAAGGAGTATATACCGATTTACTCCATCGTTAACTCTTTGTGTGAGCTGTCCACCGTATCCAGGGTGCAGATCACGGTCAACGGTTCTTCGGATGTGATGTTCCGCGACGCGATTTCGCTGGACACGCAGTTTGAGAAGAATCTGGACATTGGGAAGGAAAGCGAATAATTGAAACGACCACTGGTATATGCAGCAGGGGGATTCGTACTTGGAGAGGTATGGCTGTTGCTGCCCGTGGAGTGGAAGGCGGTGATTCCGGTTCTTGTGATGGCCGGGGTTTTCTGCCTGTGGAGAAAACGACGAGAAGACGGATGCGTGGATGCGAGCGGCAGGAGCCTGATGCGATGGTTTCTGCCGCTTTTTTTCTTCTGCGCGCTGGGGGCGGTGCGCCTGCGGGAAGACCGCGCGCAGATGGATGCCTGCCGGCTGATGACGGAGGCGCTTGGGGAATGCAGGGTGCGGATTGCCGGGCAGCTGTCGGATGTGCGTGCGGGGAAAGGGGAGAGCTATGCGGCCGTCGCTTCCCTGAAAAATGTGACGGTCTGCGGGGAGGGGGAGAAGAGTTTCGGAGATCCGGTCTTCGGAGAGGAAGAAAAGGCCGCCGCTCTCAGCGGCCCTGGGGCGCCGGAAGCGGAAGTGGAAAAGGCGCGGCAGATGCGAAGGCTTGTCTTCGGGGGAGATGTGCTGGTTTATCTCAAAGAGGCGCCCGATATGGAGAAGATCCATATCGGCATGGAGGTTTCTGTGCGTGGGAGCCTGGAGTCCATGGGGCGGGCTACGAACCCGGGAGAATTCGATTTCGCGGAGTATTACCATGCGCTGGGGGTCGAGGGCCGCTGCTTCGCGGAGACGCTTGAGAGGAGCGGCGGAGAGATGTCTCCTTATCTGGACGATATCTGGCGCGTGAAGCGGTATGCGGCGGAAATTCTGGGGCAGATCTGTGATGCGGATGACGCGGCGCTTTTTCAGGCGGTGATTCTGGGGGACAAGACGGCTCTTTCCGCCGATATCCGGGATCTCTATCAGAAAAACGGGATTGCCCATCTGCTGGCTGTCAGCGGTTTGCACGTCTCGCTGATCGGGCTTGGCTTTTATCATCTGCTGCGGCGGGGAGGCGCGGGCTTTGCCGCGGCCGGTCTGGCCGCTGCGGCTCTGACGGTTACTTACGGCGTGCTGACGGGCGGTTCGGCCAGTGTGGTGCGGGCGGCCGCGATGATCTGTTTTCAGCTCCTTGCGGACCGCCTGGGACGCACTTATGACCTGCTGTCGGCGATGGCCGCCGCGGCGCTGCTGCTTTTGTGGGAATCCCCATCGCTTCTGTTTCAGGCGGGTTTCCAGCTGTCCTTTGGGGCGGTGCTTGCGATCGGGGCGGTCTGCCCGGTGCTTGCGCAGTGGCTGCGGGTGGGGAAGGGATTTCGGCAGACGCTGCTTTTCGGGGCGGCGCTGCAGGCGGTAACGCTGCCGCTTACGGCGTACCATTTTTATGAATATCCGATTTACAGTGTTTTGCTGAATCTGGCGGTGATTCCGCTCATGGGGTATGTGGTGATTTCCGTACTGGCCGGGATTTGCTGCGGGGCAGTCTGGATCCCTGCGGGGCGGTTCGCGGTCGGTACGGGACATTGGATTCTGGTTTTCTATGAATGGCTGTGCCGTCAGTTTGCCAGGCTTCCCGGCGCGGTGCAGATCATCGGGAGGCCCCGGAACGGACAGCTGGTTCTCTATGCACTGTTGTGGGGCGGTCTTCTTCTCTGGGCCTCCTGGGATGGGAGCCGGGAGGGCTGGCGGGAAGACCGCCGGGAAGAGAGCCGAGTAGAGAGCCGGGAAGACTGTCGGGAAGACCGTGCGATTGGCGCAAGGTTATTGGCGGTTTTATCCTGTATGGTCTTTGGTTTTGTGCTTCTGCAGCCGCTCCGTCCGGACGGACTGCGGGTCACCTTTCTGGATGTGGGACAGGGAGACGGCATCTGTCTGGAAAGCGGCGGTCATACGATGCTTATAGACGGCGGGAGCACGTCGCGAAAAGATTTGGGGGAAGGGGTTTTGGAACCCTTTTTAAAGAGCCGGGGCGTCCGCCAGGTAGACTATGCGATTGTGAGTCACGGAGATGAGGATCACATATCAGGTCTTCGTCAGCTGCTGAAATCAGACTGCGGAATCCGGATCGATTGTCTTGTCCTGCCGCGTCTTGGCAGAACAGACGCGAAATATGAGGAGCTGGTGCGTCTGGCGGAGGCGGTCGGCACAGAGGTATTCTGGATGGGTGCTGGCGATCGGATTTCCATGCAGAAAGGGTGTCAGCGGCACGCTTTCTGTATTTGGGACGGAGAGGGCGGACAGAATCTGGAGGTCGAATGCCTCTATGCGGGCGACGACGCTTTTCGGGAGGATACGAACGATCACTCATTGCTGCTTAAGGCCTCCTGCGGACGGGCCGGATTTCTCTTTACCGGCGATATGAGCGCGGAGGGGGAGCGGCGGTGGCTGCAGACCCGGATGCATACGGCCGGCACGGTTCAGGTATTGAAGGTCGCCCACCATGGCTCAAACTATTCCTCCTGCGGGGAATTCCTGGATCAGACCGCGCCGGAGTGGGCGGTCATTTCCTGCGGCGCGAATAACCGTTACGGACATCCCGGGCAGGAGACGCTGCAGCGCCTGTCCGAAAGGGGCATTCGCTGTTTTCTGACGATGGAGGACGGAGCGGTGACGGTCGTTACGGACGGTGAGAGAATGACGGCGCAGCCGTTTCTGGATGGCAAGAGATGACGGCACAGCCGCTTCTGGACGGTAAGAGAATGACGGCACAGCCGTTTCTGGACGGTAAGAGAATGACGGCACAGCCGTTTTTAGACGGCCTGAGAGCAGTGGGAGAGCCATTCTTGGACGGCTGGAGATTATGGGGGAGTAGCTTCTTTGGAACGGTTATGCAAAACGGCTTTGCCGTGAAAGAATTTCCTTGCATTTTCCGATGATTTCCTATATACTGGATAGCGGTCTGCGGAAAGCGGCCCGTGGAGAGTGTCAGGAGAAATATAGTATCATGCAAGGAGGAAGTACACATGGTAAGAGCGATTGTCGGAGCAAACTGGGGAGACGAGGGGAAAGGCAAGATCACGGATATGCTGGCGAAGGAGTCAGATATTATTATCCGCTTCCAGGGGGGCAGCAATGCAGGCCATACGATTATTAACGAATATGGCAAATTTGCTCTTCATTTGCTTCCGTCCGGCGTGTTTTACAGCCATACCACCAGCATCATCGGCAACGGCGTGGCGCTGAACATCCCGTACCTGATGGATGAGATTCAGTCCCTGATCGACCGGGGCGTACCCCGTCCAAGGATTTTGGTATCCGACCGCGCCCAGATTCTGATGCCTTACCATGTGCTTTTCGATACATGCGAGGAGGCGCGTCTGGCGGGCAAGTCCTTCGGCTCTACCAAGTCCGGCATTGCGCCGTTTTATTCGGACAAATACGCCAAGATCGGATTCCAGGTCAGCGAGCTGTTTGACGAGGAGACGCTGAAAGAGAAGGCGGAACGGGTCTGCGAACTTAAAAATGTGATGCTGGAGCATCTGTACCATCAGCCGAAGCTTGATCCGGCAGAGCTTCTCGATACGCTTCACGGTTATCGGGATATGATCGCTCCGTATGTATGCGACGTCTCGGCTTATCTGGCTGAGGCAATAAAGGAAGGGAAGAACATCCTGCTGGAGGGGCAGCTGGGCTCTTTGAAGGATCCGGATCACGGCATTTATCCGATGGTGACTTCTTCTTCCACACTGGCGGCTTTCGGCGCGATCGGCGCGGGGATTCCGCCTTATGAGATTAAAAATATTACGGCAGTTGTGAAGGCCTATTCAAGCGCTGTGGGCGCTGGCGCGTTCGTCAGTGAAATCTTTGGGGCCGAGGCGGATGAGCTCAGGCGGCGTGGAGGCGACGGCGGAGAGTTCGGCGCGACGACGGGACGGCCGAGACGGATGGGCTGGTTTGACGCGGTTGCGACCCGCTACGGCTGCCGGATTCAGGGCGCGACGGAGGCGGTGCTGACGGTTCTTGACGTGCTGGGCTATCTGGATGAACTGCCCGTCTGTGTCGGTTATGAGATCGACGGCGTGGTGACAAAGGATTTTCCGACTACGGTGAAGCTTGAGAAGGCGAAGCCGGTGTACGTGAAGCTTCCGGGGTGGAAATGCGAGATCCGCGGAATCCAAAAGTATGAGGATTTGCCGGAGAACTGCCGCAATTACATTGAATTTATCGAAAAAGAGATCGGAACGCCCATCAAGATGGTTTCCAACGGACCCGGGCGGGATGAAATTATCTACAGATAAAGCAAGGGGATATTTCTGAAGCCTATGGCCGTCAGATGGCACTGTCCTTCCGGGATGGCACGGAGGATTATAAGGTTACAGATTATAAGGTTACAATGTCCTTTGCCAGAATGGAACGATAAATTTGGATTGCATTTTTGCCGTTTTTCGGCAACAAAAAAATGCGTCTGATTTCAGCCATTCACATAGGACTTGACCACATCTTGACGCATTTTTAAATAATTGATTCTTCAGAAAATAACGTTATTATTTGTCAGAATTCTTTGGTCTCCTGCACTTTCAGTAAGGTTCCGTGAGAGTGCAGGAGGCTGTTTTACGTCTGTAAAGTATCAATCAGTCGACTGCTGAAGCGTTTTGCTCAGTTCCGTAAGGAACTGGCGAGACAAAGAAGGGATAGATTTGGCGATCAAATCCACGGATGCCCCATTGAGCAGTAGATTGGTTGCTGTTTGGATATGTTCTTTTTTAGCATACTCCTTAGCATATTCCGTTGCATATTCCTGAACAGCCTGACACATATCTTGCACTCCTTTCTGATCTTCCTTGAAATATTTCACACGGTTGCACAATTTCCTGAAATTTTGGTGTTGTCCAACACTTTCCTTAAAATACTGCATTAGCTCCGCAATACCGCTTTGGTCGTTGATAGCCGTATTCACGTAGAGTTCATGAACACCGTTTTCTACGACAGTGCCGGTTTCCTCGATCACTCGATTGATATGGTAAATCGTCAGATTCTCCCCAAAGATATCGAACTTGGAGATAAAAATGAGATAGATATCAGGCAACTCCTTGTAATCAATCCCCTTTTCCGCAAAGAGTGTGTCAATGTTTGAACGGTTGAAGCGTACTCTTCGCTGGTGATCGTCGTCATCCTGCTTTTGGACTTCACAGTTGATGAGAGAATGGTCTTCATCTTCGCATAGTAAATCAAGAACTACGGAATGTGCGCCCACATTGCGGAGAAAGCGCTGTGGCTGGCTGCTGAGAACTTTCAATCTAGGCTTTTCCAGAATAATCCGCAGAATCTCTTCAGCAACCTCTGGATCCTCAGTCATTTTCTGGAAAAAAATATCATCTATAACATTTAACTTGGCAATAACAGCCTTTTGTTCCTCATAAGTCTGCATATCAAATCCCTTCGGTTAAGAAAATAGCAGAAAAGAAATACTACTATCTATAATATATCATAGATTCTGGTGTATGCAAGTGGAAATTTTAGAGGCGGTAAAAGGACATTAAAAAAATGCGTCTGATAGGAATCGAACCTACGCACGCGGCTCCGGAGGCCACTGCTCTATCCACTGAGCTACAGACGCATCGAATATATAATACTACGTTCCGAACAAGGATGCAAGCAAAATTTTCTCCTGCTGGAAAAAATTTTGCTTGCATTGCTTTTTGAATGGCTTTTTGATAGAATAGAACAAGACTCTCGAGGGAGGCGCAAGGGATTGAAAGAAAAGGGAAAATTCAGGAGCTGGATAGCCGGCAGCGACCGAATCCATTATCTGCGGTTTGCGGTTTTTCCGCTGGCAGCGGTTCTGTTGATCGCCGTGATTATGTCGGCGGATAGAGGGCAGGAGGAGACGGTTTCCGGGGAAACGGTAATTGCGGAAACGCCGGCTGGCGGGGAGAGACTGGCGCGTGAAGAAGCGCCGGAAGACGGGGCGGCGTCAGGCGCAGAAGAAGCGGCCGGGGCCGGGGAAACGTCTGGAGCAGTAGAATCGCCGAACGGCGGGGTGGCGGAAATTCAGGGTGCCGGCGAAGGGGAGGAGAAAACAACTGAAGACGCGCAGGCTGCTGCCGGAGACACTGCCGGGGCCGTTGCCGTGGAGACTGCTGAGGACACTGCCGGGGCCGCCGCCGCAAAATATGCGGATATCGACATTTCCCAGTATGTACTGAAAAAGGACGAGGTTCCGGAGCTGACGGCTATAGTGCGCACTTACTGCCAGGCGAAGGAGGATTGCGACCCGGAACTGCTTGCGAGGCTTTACGGGAAAAGCGGCCTGAGCGAGGAAGAGCTTGCCGCCGAGAAGGAGCGGATGGAGCTGGTGAAGGCGAGCGTCAAGCGCTACGAGAATATTGCCTGCTATTCCATCGACGGACCGGAGCCGGAAAGTTATGTGATGTTTCCGTATTTTGAGATTCAGTATCGGGGCGCGGAGTTTGTGATGCCGCAGCTGACCTGGGCCTATGCGACGAAGACGGAGGACGGGAGTTATATCATGAATGAGACGGTCGATGAGGATGTGGCCGCTTACATTGCCCGGATCGGAAAAAAAGAGGACGTGGCGGCGCTGCGATCCCAGGTGGAGGCGGCCGCGGCCGCCGCGGTTGCTTCGGACGAGAAGCTGAGGAGCGTATACAGCGGCGAATCGGAGGTTGTGGTCGGCAGCGAGAGCTGAGGATGAGGCAGAATGGAGAGTTGTTATGAACGTATCGGATTTTTATTTTGAATTGCCGCAGGAGCTGATCGCCCAGGATCCGCTGGAGGATCGGTCGGCGTCGCGGCTTTTGGTGCTGGACAAAAAGACCGGGGCGGTCTGCCACCGTCATTTTCGGGATATTGTGGAATATCTGCGCCCGGGAGACTGTCTGGTCATCAATGATACGAAGGTGATTCCGGCCAGACTTTACGGCGTGAAGGCGGATACGCAGGCGAAGATCGAGGTGCTCTTGTTAAAGCGCAGAGAGAACGATGTGTGGGAGACGCTGGTGAAGCCTGGGAAGAAGGCGCGCCCGGGAGCGGAAATCGTCTTCGGGGAAGGGCTTTTAAGGGGACAGGTGCTGGATGTGGTGGACGAGGGGAACCGTCTGATCCGTTTTTCCTATGAGGGAATTTTTGAGGAAATCCTGGATCAGCTGGGCCAGATGCCTTTGCCGCCGTATATCACCCATCAGCTGAAGGATAAGAACCGTTATCAGACGGTTTACGCCACGCACGAGGGATCTGCGGCGGCGCCTACGGCGGGACTGCATTTCACGGAAGAACTGCTGGGACAGATCGAGAAAATGGGCGTGAAGATCGCCCGCGTGACCCTGCATGTGGGACTGGGGACATTCCGGCCGGTGAAGGTGGAGAATGTGCTCGATCATCATATGCATTCGGAATTCTATATGGTCGATGAGGACGCGGCGCGGAAAGTCAATGAGACGAAGGCAGCGGGCGGCCGTGTGATCTGCGTGGGGACGACCAGCTGCCGGACCATCGAGTCGGCGGCCGGGGAGGACGGTCTTTTGAAGGCCGGGAGCGGCTGGACGGAGATTTTTATCTATCCGGGTTACCATTTTAAGCTCCTGGACGGGCTGATCACGAATTTCCATCTGCCGGAATCGACGCTTGTGATGCTGGTGTCGGCGCTTGCCGGGAGGGAGCATGTGCTGGCGGCGTATCAGGAGGCGATCCGGGAGAGATACCGTTTCTTTTCTTTCGGGGACGCTATGCTGATTCTGGATGGGATAGACGGGACGCGTGCGTGACAGGCAGAGGCACGGCCGGAAGCAGAGCGGGCCGGAGAGCCGGAAAGAGGTGTATTATTTTTGGAAGAGATCCGTTTGAATAAATTTCTGAGCGAGATGGGTGTTTGTTCCCGCCGCGAGGCGGACCGGCTGATCGAGGCGGGGAAAGTGTTTGTGGATGGCGAGCGTGCGGCGGCCGGCATGAAGATAACCGAGGCGCAGATGGTGGTCTGCGACGGCAGACCGGTGGGACAGAGAAGTCTGCGGCAAACGCCGAAGCCTGTGCTTCTGATGGTCAATAAGCCGAGGGGCGTGGTGTGCACCACGTCGCAGAAGGATCGGGCTATGAACATCGTGGAGCTGGTTCACTATCCGACGCGCGTTTATCCGGTGGGGCGGCTGGATAAGGACTCGGAGGGACTTATTTTTATGACCAACCAGGGCGATCTCGTCAACCGGATCATGCGCGGCAGCAGCGGGCATGAAAAGGAGTACGTGGTGGTAGTGAATAAACCGGTCACCGCGGATTTCATCCGGGAGATGAAATCCGGGGTCTGGCTGAAAGAGCTTAAGGTGCAGACAAAGCCCTGCAAGGTGTGGGAAACCGGCAAAAGAGAGTTTCATATTGTTCTGACGCAGGGGCTGAACCGCCAGATCCGCCGGATGTGCGGCGCGCTGGGGTATCAGGTACAGAGCCTGGTCAGAATCCGTATTATGAACGTGCGTCTGGGAAACCTAAAGAGCGGAACCTTCCGCAAGGTGACGGAGGCGGAATATGAGGGCCTGCTGGCAATGCTGGACGCCGGCCCGGAGCGGGAAGCGTGATAACGCGGCGCCGTGCGGTCAGACAGAGTGCCGGTAATGTAAAAATTCCCATAAGAGGTGATGGAATCGATGCAGGAGAAGATTGCGCGGATGAAGGAACTGACCGCCCTGCTCTCCGAGGCCGCGAAGGCCTACTACCAGGAGAGTCGGGAGATCATGAGCAATTTTGAATATGACAGGCTCTACGACGAGCTGCTGGCGCTGGAGGCGGAGACCGGCGTGATTCTGGCGGGAAGTCCGACCCAGCGGGTCGGCTATGAGGTGCTGAGCGAACTGCCCAAGGAGGCGCATCCGTCGCCCATGCTTTCTCTGGATAAGACCAAGGACGTAGGGGCGCTGCAGGAATGGCTGGGGGGCCAGGAAGGAGTGCTTTCCTGGAAGCTAGACGGTCTGACCGTGGTATTGACGTATGAGAATGGAAGGCTTCAGAAGGCCGTCACGCGCGGCAACGGCGAGATCGGCGAGGTCATTACAAATAACGCGAGGGTGTTTGAGAACCTTCCGCTGCAGATCGCTTATCGCGGGAGACTGGTTCTGCGGGGCGAAGCGGTCATCCGCTATTCGGATTTTGAGCGAATGAACGCGGAGATCGCAGACGTGGACGCCAAATACAAAAACCCTCGCAACCTATGTTCTGGCTCCGTGCGCCAACTAAACAGTGAGGTTACAGCGAACCGGCATGTAAACTGCATTATTTTCGCGCTGGTGCAGGCGTCAGACGAAGCGCAGCAGATAGAGGGCATGCCGCAGCAGGCGACAGACAAGCCGCAGCTGGCAGCGGATGAACCGCAGCAGGCGTCAGACGAGCCGCGGCAGATAGAGGGCGTGCCGCAGCGGGCAGCTGACGAGTCACAGCAGATAGCGGGCATGCCGCAGCCGGCTGCGGGTGAGCCGTCACAGGTTACCAGCGGGCCGGCCGTCGCCGGCGCATCGGAGGATCTGCGCAGCTCCCCGGTCCTTCAAAATTCCGTGAGCGGACGTTTTGCGTGGCTGAGGCAGCAGGGGTTCGAGGTTGTGGAGCATATGCAGGTTACAGCGGAGACGCTGCCGGATGCGGTGGCGCATTTTGCCCACGCCATTGAAAATTACGATATTCCGTCAGACGGTCTTGTGCTGACCTACGAGGACATCGCATACGGCGAGTCTTTGGGACGCACGGCCAAATTCCCCAGAAACTCCATTGCGTTTAAATGGGCCGATGAGATTGCGGAGACGACGCTGTCCGAGATCGAGTGGAGTCCGTCCCGTACGGGGCTGATCAATCCGGTGGCGGTCTTTGAACCGGTGGAGCTGGAGGGCACCACGGTCAGCCGCGCCAGCGTCCATAACATCAGCATCATGGAGGGTCTTGCGTTGGGTGTCGGGGACCGGATCACGGTCTATAAAGCCAATATGATCATCCCGCAGATTGCGGACAATCTGACCCGGAGCGGCGTGCGGGACATCCCGAAGATCTGTCCGGTCTGCGGCGGCGATACCGTGATTCGCCAGGAGAACGATGTGAAATCCCTCTACTGCGTAAACCCGGACTGTCAGGCGAAGAAGATTAAGAGCTTCACGCTCTTTGTCAGCCGCGACGCGCTGAATATCGACGGCTTGTCGGAGATGACGCTGGAAAAATTCATCGGCGCCGGTTTTATCCATGAGTTCGCCGACATTTTCCATCTGGACCGTCACAGGGACGCCATCGTGGAGATGGAGGGTTTCGGGCAGAAATCCTATGACAATCTGATTCAGGCGGTTGAGAGGGCGTCGCACACCACGCTGGTCCGTGTGGTTTACGGGCTGGGGGTGGCGGGAATCGGTCTGGCAAACGCCAAGGTGCTGTGCCGGAAATTCAACTACGATTTTGAAAAAATGCGCAGGGCCCTGCCGGAGGAACTCCAGGAGGCGGACGGTATCGGAGAGGTGCTGGCCGACGCCTGGTGCGGGTATTTCGCGTCCGCGAAGAATAACGCCATGGTAGACAGGCTGCTTGCGGAGCTGGATATTGAGGAGGCGCCCAAGAGCGGTGAGGAGGCGGGCGGCCGGCCGCTTGCGGGAAAGACATTTGTCATTACCGGAACGGTGGAGCATTTCGCCAACCGGAAGGCGCTGCAGGAGCTGATCGAGGCCAGGGGAGGCAAAGCCGCCGGCTCGGTGACCGCCAAGACGACCTATCTGATTAACAACGACGTGACTTCCTCCTCGACCAAGAACAAAAAGGCCCGGGAATTGGGAATTCCGATTCTGTCAGAGGAAGATTTTCTGAAACTGCTGGACGATGCGGACGGAATATGATAAAATAATTTTCCAACGCTGTCAGACGCAGCGGCGGATCGGTAATCAGTGATGTCAATTCAGGAGGAAGCAGTATGCCAATCAAGATACAGAAGGATCTGCCCGCCAGGGCGATTCTGGAATCGGAGAATATTTTCGTCATGGACGAGGAGCGCGCTATGAGTCAGGACATCCGGCCGTTGGAGATTCTGATCTTGAATCTGATGCCGGTGAAGGAGGAGACGGAGCTGCAGCTTCTGCGCTCTTTTTCCAATACGCCGCTGCAGATCAACTGTACGTTCATGATGCTGGCGTCCCATGTGTCCAAGAATACGTCGGCCAGCCATATGGAGCAGTTCTACCGGACGTTTCAGGAGATTCGCCGCAAGCACTACGACGGGATGATCATCACGGGAGCGCCTGTGGAGATGCTGGAATATGAGGAGGTCAATTATTGGAACGAGCTCTGCGATGTGATGGAGTGGAGCAAGACGCATGTGACTTCCACCCTGCATATCTGCTGGGGCGCGCAGGCCGGTCTCTATTACCATTACGGGATCCCCAAATACAAACGCGCGGAAAAGCTGAGCGGGATCTACCGTCATAAGGTGCTCCATCACCGGCTGCCGCTGACGCGGAATATGGACGACTATATCATGGCTCCGCATTCCCGGTATACGGAGGTCCGCAAGAGCGACGTGGAGAAACATCCGGAGCTTCTGGTGCTGGCGGAGTCCGCGGAGGCAGGGATCTTCCTGATTATGAAGAAGGACGGAAGCCAGGTCTTTGTCCAGGGGCATCCGGAATACGATCGGATGACGCTGAATAACGAGTATCAGCGCGATATGGGCCGGGGCCTTAATCCGCAGGTTCCGATCAATTATTATGAAAATGACGATCCGCTGTCCCGGCCGATCTTAAGCTGGCGCGGAACCGCGAACACGCTTTACAGCAACTGGCTGAATTATTATGTGTACCAGACCACACCGTACACGCTGAGCGAGGATCCGGAGCTGCCGGTCTGAGGCAAACGCGGCGGGGAGCCGGTTTGGCGCTTTGAGAGATATTTTAAGGAAGAAAACGGAAAGGAGAAGCAGCATGAAAAAACTGGGTTTTGGCTTGATGCGCATGCCGACGTTTGATAAGACAAACGCGGCGGACGTCGATCTTGAGCAGGTCAAGGAGATGGTAGACCTGTTTATGGAGAACGGATTTACATACTTTGACACCGCCATCATGTATAACGGATTCGCCAGCCAGGGCGTGGCGAAGAAGGCGCTGGTGGACCGGTATCCGAGGGACAGCTTTACGCTGGCGACGAAGCTTCACGCGGCGTTTTTCGATTCCTTTGAGGATCGGGACCGGGTGTTTCACGAGCAGCTTGAGCAGACCGGAGCCGGGTATTTTGACTACTATCTGCTTCACGGAGTTGAGGGAGCCATGCTGCCGAAGTATGAGAAGTATGACTGCTTCCGCTGGCTTCTGGAGAAGAAGGCCCAGGGGCTTGTCCGGCACGCCGGATTTTCCTTCCATGATTCCGCCAAGCTGCTGGACGAGCTTCTGACGAAGTATCCGGAAATGGAATTTGTCCAGCTGCAGATCAATTATCTGGACTGGGAGAGCGAGTGGGTGCAGTCCAGGGCATGCTATGAGACCGCCGTAAAGCACGGCAAACCGGTGATCGTGATGGAGCCGGTAAAGGGCGGTACGCTGGCGCATGTGCCGGCAGAAGCGGAAAAGCTTTTTAAGGATTATGATCCGGACAGATCCGTGCCGAGCTGGGCGCTCCGCTACGCGGCGTCGCTCGACAATGTGATGGTGGTTCTCTCCGGCATGTCCGACATCGAACAGATGCGGGACAACGTCAGCTGCATGAATGATTTTAAGCCGCTGACCGCAGAGGAGAAGGAGATCTGCCGCCAGGCCGCGGATATCATCAACAGCCAGACTGCGATTCCGTGTACGGGCTGCTCCTACTGTACGTCGGGGTGCCCGATGAAGATTGCAATTCCCCAGTATTTCTCGCTGTATAACGCGGTTAAGCGGGAGAACATGGAGGAAAAAGGCTGGACGGCCAGTTTTGCCAGTTACGACGTGCTGGCGATGAAATCCGGCAGGGCGGGAGACTGCGTCGGCTGCGGCCAGTGCGAGGGCGTATGCCCGCAGCATCTGCCGGTTATCGAGAACCTTAAGGCAGTATCGAAAATGTTTGATCATTAAACGGGGAGTCCTTGCATGAACGTACTCATTATTGACGCCCAGGGCGGCGGTATCGGACGGCAGCTGGTGGCGGCTGTGAAGAAGCATCTGCCGGATGCGGATGTCACCGCGGTGGGAACCAATTCGGCGGCCACCTCGGCCATGATGAAGGGCGGGGCTGACCATGCCGCCACCGGCGAGAACGCGGTGGTCGTAGGATGCAGGAAGGCGGATGTGATTATCGGGCCCATCGGCATTGTGATTGCGGACGCGCTGTACGGGGAGATCACGCCGGCTATGGCGCTGGCTGTGGCCCGTAGCGGCGCGAAGCGGATTCTGATTCCGATTAACCATTGCGACAATATCGTCGTCGGGGTGGAGGATTTAAGTGTCGGGAAGCTGCTGCAGGATGTGGTGCGGGAATTGGAAAAATGCGGCTGAAAGCCCGGCAGAGCGGTTGACCCGGCGGCGAACGGCTAAGAACAGCGCAGCATCACAGAGAACGGTTGACTTCGCGGGAAATTCATGATAAGCTTTAGAAAACCGGCAGGAAGCCGGCGGTCCGGCGCAGAAGCGCCGGGAAATGGGCGCACGGAGCCGCGCGCCCGCGTGTAGGACGGCATTGAAAGAGTTCGATTGTGTACCAGGAAGGTATGCGTTTTCTCTGAAGAGAGACAGCGCGTACCTTTTTTGTGTCAGCGTGTCGGAAAGGAGACTTCATCTGCCATGAAGGAGGCGGTTCAGGCAAAACATCTGGTTCATACGTATTCGCCTGCCGGAAACGGCCGGCGTTCGCTTGACGATTTTTCGCTTACCGTAATGGGAGGGGAATTTCTGGCGATCCTCGGCCATAACGGCTGCGGCAAGACGACGCTGGCCAGGCACTTAAACGCGCTTTTGGCGGTGCAGCAGGGGGAGCTGACCGTCGCCTGTCTGGATGCGAGAAACAGTGCGAATGTATGGAAAATCCGCCAGAGGGCAGGAATGGTCTTCCAGAATCCGGACAACCAGTTCGTGTCGTCGGTGATCGGGGAGGATCTGGCGTTCGGCCCGCGGAATTTCGGCGTGCCGGAGCAGGAGATCCCCAGGCGCATTCAGCAGGCGCTTGAGACTGTGGGCATGAGCGGTTATGAGAAACGTTCGACCCATCTTCTCTCCGGGGGACAGAAGCAGCGTATCGCCATTGCCGGCGTGCTGGCAGCGGAGCCGGATATTCTGATCTTCGACGAGGTCACGTCGATGCTGGATCCGGAGGGACGCAGGGATGTGCTGGGAACCATAGGGCGCCTGCACGCGCGGGGCCGGACCGTGATTCTGATCTCGCATGATATCGAGGAAGCCGTGGGGGCGGACCGGGTGGCATTGATTCACGACGGGCGGCTTCTGGCCGTGGGCACGCCGCGGGAGATGTTTACGGACGCGGATCTGATGCGCCGGACCGGGCTTACGCCGCCGCTGCCGGTACGGGTGTATAACGATCTGCGGGAACGTGGAATCACGCTTCCCTTTTGCCCGCTGACCATGGAGGAGCTGGAGGAGGCGCTATGTCGGTAGAACTGAGAAACGTATCCTGTGTCTATGCGCCGGGGACTCCGTATGAGACAAGGGCGGTCACAGAGCTGTCTTTGACGATCCGCGACGGGGAGTTTGCCGGCGTTATGGGAAAGACCGGCTGCGGGAAATCTACGATGATTCAGCTGATCGCCGGTCTGATGCGGCCGTCAGGGGGACAGATCCTGCTGGACGGACAGGATATCAACGGAAAAAATTTTGATCGGGACGGCCTGCGCCGCAGGGTCGGCGTGGTATTCCAGTTTCCGGAGATCCAGCTGTTCGAGACGACGGTGAAGCGGGACGTGGCATTCGGGCTGCGGCATTTCGGCTGGACGGAGGAGGAGAAGGAGAGCTCCGTGCGGGAAGCGCTGGAACGGATGGGCTTTTCTTATGAGGCGGTAAAGGACAAATCGCCGCTGGGCTTTTCGGGGGGAGAGAAGCGGCGGCTTGCCGTTGCCGGAGTCCTGGCGGCCAGGCCGGAGCTCTTGATTTTGGATGAACCGCTTGCCGGTCTTGATCCGCTGGGGCGGGAAGCGCTGCTGACGCTTCTTGGGGAGCTTAACCGGGACGGCACGACGATTCTGATGGTTTCCCATGACGCGGACACCCTGGCCGAGTACGCGGACCGCATCATCCTGTTAAAAGACGGCAGACTTTTTCGGGACGGGCCGGCAGCGGAGGTATTTGCCGACTATGACGCGCTTAAGGACAATGGGATCGGCGTCTGCCGCGTCCGGGAAGCGGCGGAAGCGCTGCGCCGCCGCGGCTGGGAGATTCCGGCCGGTACGGTGCGCTATGGGCAGCTTCTGGATGAGATTGCGGGGAGGTGGCGGCAATGAACAGGCTTCCTGCGGGTTTATATCAACCCGGCGATTCTGTCGTCCACCGTCTGGATGCGGCGGCAAAGCTTCTGTGCCTCCTGCTTTTGCTGGCGGCGGTGGTGAATACGGCCGCGCCGGCAGGATACGGCGTGTGGGTTCTTTTGTTGGCGCTGTTAATCCGTCTCGCGCGCATTCCGCCGCGCACGGCGCTTGCTTCTGCCGCGGGGCTTGGATGGTTCTTCCTGCTGATTCTGCTTATGAATCTGTGCTTTTATGCACCGGAGCAGGCCTGGGTGAGCGTCTGGATCTTTCGGCCGTCCTCCGCGGGACTTCTGCAGGGGCTCCGCGTGGCGGCGCGGGTATTTCTGCTTCTTGTGATGAGCAACGTGCTGATGGTCAGCACGCCTCCGCTGGCGCTGACAGGCGCTTTTGAGCGGCTTTTGTCGCCGCTTCGTTTTATCGGCGTTCCGACAGAGCTTGCGGCGATGATTCTGTCGGTGGCGATTCAGTTTATCCCTACGCTTTTAGAGGAGACGGACGGCATCCGCAAGGCCCAGACGGCGCGCGGCGCCCGGTTTGACAGTCCGAACCTTTGGGAGAAGGGGAAGGCGGTGCTGCCTCTTTTGGCGCCGGTTTTTGTGGCCGCGTTTCAGCGGGCGGACGAGCTGAGCCTGGCGATGGAGGCCAGGGGATACCGCGCGGATATCCGCCGCGGAAGGAAAAAGTATCCGCCGTTTCGCGCCTGCGACTGGCTGGCGCTTTCGCTGTGCGCGGCGGCAGCGGTCATATTTATCATAATCAGGTGATTTGAGAAAGGAGAAAAACATGCAAACAATTTCTACAGTCAAAAAAGCGATTCTCACGGCGGTCTGCATCGCGCTCTGCGTCGTTCTTCCGCAGGCGTTCCACGCCATTCCCAACGCCGGTTCCATCTATCTGCCGATGCATATCCCGGTGCTCCTTTGCGGCCTGATCTGCGGCTGGCCGTTTGGTCTGCTTTGCGGTCTGGCGGGGCCTCTGCTCTCTAGCTTGTTTACCGGAATGCCTCCGGCAGCTTATCTGCCGCCGATGGCGGTCGAGTGCGCGGCGTATGGCTGTGTGTCCGGGATTCTGACACGCTTTGTCCGCACGAAAAACACATACGCGGATCTGTATATCTGCCTGATCGGGGCCATGCTTTCGGGCCGCGTGATTGCCGGCCTTGCCCGAGCGCTGATCTTTGCGGGCGGAAGCTATTCCATGGCGGCCTGGGCGACCGGATATTTTGTCACGGGACTGCCGGGTATTGTGATCCAGCTTGTACTTCTGCCGGTGATCGTATCTGCCCTGATGCGGGCAGGGCTGATTCCCGCGCGCTATCCGGAGGTACGGTCAGATGGATAAACAGTCCGTTATTCAATTTTTCGACGGGCTGGCGGCGGGCTGGGACGCGGATTTGGTCCGATCGGACGCGGTCATCGGCGCAATTCTGGACAATGCGGACGTGACGGAGGGGAAGCATGTGCTGGATGTGGCCTGCGGTACGGGGGTTCTGATCCCGGACTATTTAAAACGGGGCGCGGCGTCGGTCACAGGCATTGACATTTCGCCGGAAATGGCGAGGATTGCACGGGAGAAGTTTCCGCAGACGCAGGTACGCATTCTGTGCGGCGACGTGGAGGAGACGCGGTTTGACAGGCTCTTTGACTGCGTTGTGGTGTATAACGCGTTTCCTCATTTTCCGGAGCCGGAACGGCTGATTAGGCGTCTCGCCGGGCTGCTGGTCCCGGGCGGGACGCTGACCGTCGCCCACGGCATGAGCAGGGAAAAGATCAACGCCCATCACGCGGGCACCGCCAGCCGGGTTTCCGTCGGGCTGATGGAGGCGGAAAAGCTGGCGGACATTTTCGGCAGATATCTCTCCGTGACCAAGATGGTCTCTGACGACAGGATGTATCAGGTTGCGGGGAGAAAACAGGCGTGAGCGGACACGCCGCTGCAAACAGGTGGGAGCGGATACGCCGTTATTCATTGACAGCACAGGGAAAATAATGGTATGATAAAGGCAGTTGCGAAAGGAGTTTTGTACGGGGGTCAGAGAGAAAAGGCGGGGATGAGCTTTGGAAATGCTGAGGGAATGGGCGGCCGTATTGCATGACATGAATATGGTCTCTATTGTGTTTCGTATTTTTCTGGCCGCGGCCTGCGGCTGCGTTCTGGGAATCGAGCGGGCGAAGAGCAACCAGTCGGCCGGAATGCGCACTTATATGCTGGTGTGTATCGGCGCGGCGGTCGTTATGCTGACAGGACAGTATATGTATGCGTATTACGAGGCCGGGGATCCGGCCCGTCTGGGAGCGCAGGTCATCAGCGGCATCGGTTTTCTGGGAGCAGGAAGCATCATGACGAGCCGGAGACTTGAGGTTCGGGGACTTACGACGGCGGCCGGTCTGTGGGTCGCGGCCTGCATCGGTCTGGCGATCGGCATCGGATTCTATTCGGGCGGTCTTCTGGGTACTCTTGCGGTTTACCTGACCGTGTCGTGGCTGAAGCCGGTAGCCTATCATTTCTCGCGGGAGTGCAACAGCTTCGGACTCTTTATCGAGGTTCAGGCAGCGGAATATCTGCCTGTCGTCTACCGTATTATCGAGGGCGAGGGCGGGTATATTAATGAGAAAGAGATCATCGGGTACGGAGCGGACGGCGGCTGCAGCACGATCATTTCCGTAAGGCTGCCGCGGATCAAGAATCCGGATGAGATCGTCGAGATTCTCTCGGTTGAGAAGTATGTAAAGATCGTGAGGTTCATTAATTATTGTACGGACTAAGCGTGGCGGAAAGGCAGGGTGCGGGATGGGAGATTCCGTTTTGGAGAGCAAAAACGGTCCGGAGAACATAAGGTGTCTCAATGCCCTGCAGCTGAAGCTGATCGCCATGGTGCTTATGCTTTGCGACCATATCCGGGGCACGCCTGCCTCTTTTATATCAATTGGGAAATGATCGGCGGGCTGGTGTATGAGGCGCCGCTGACCGGCCGCACGCTGGTGGTTCCGGAGCAGGGACTCGCGGTTCCGGCGCTGATTCCAATCTGGCTTTATAACGGAAGGCAGGGGCCGCACAGCAAGAGGATCCGGTACGCCTGCTATGCATTTTACCCGGTGCATATGCTTGTGCTGTATCTGTTGGCGCGGGTTATCGGCTGACGGGCGGCGCGGCGTGGATTTTTCGTGCAGGAAGCGTGTTTTGGAAATGTAAAACAAAGATTTATTTCGGTGGAATGTTTCCCTCCCGCCCCCACATATATTGTGGGGAGCGAGGAGGGATTTTTGTATGGTGAAGAAAGACGAGCTTCTGAGGATTTTTGCGGGGCCGGTCCGGAAGCTTTTGCAGGAGGCGGCGCCGGACTGGGAAAAGGTGCAGGAAATCCGTATGAGAACCGGCCGGCCGGTTTTTGTGGTGAGCGGCGGGAGAGAGTATGTGCTGACGGCGGACGGGCTGAGAGAGACGGCGGGGGCGGGATGGCTGGCAGACGGGTTGAGAGCGATGCCGGCACCGGGGCCTGGAGAGACGCTGCCGTCAGGAAGTGCCGGGGCGGCGGATAGGAAGCGTCCGCGGGTCTATCTGGCGACGCAGCAGGATATGCGGGAGACGCTCGAATACGTGGGGAGTCATTCCCTCTATGCGTTTGAGGAGGAGATCCGCCAGGGCTTTATCACGATTTCCGGAGGGCATCGGATCGGCCTGGCCGGGAAGACGGTTCTGGATGAGCGGGGAATACGGACGATCAAATACATTTCATTTCTGAACGTGCGGCTGGCCCACCAGGTGCGCGGCTGCGCGGATAAGGTTATGCCTTATCTGTTTGAAAACGGACAGGCGCTTCACGCGCTTTTCGTGTCGCCGCCCCGCTGCGGTAAGACGACGCTTCTGCGTGATGTGATACGGCAGATGTCGGACGGTTATGCCGGATGTGCGTCTGCGGCCGGAAGCTGCCGGGCGGGGGGATTTACGGTCGGCGTGGTGGACGAGCGTTCGGAGCTGGCGGCGTGCTGTCAGGGAATCCCGCAGAATGATCTGGGTGCGCGCACGGATGTGCTGGACTGTTGCCCGAAGGCGAGGGGGATGATGATGCTTGTGCGGGCCATGTCGCCGGACGTGATCGCGGTGGACGAGATCGGCGGCCGTGAGGACATCGACGCCGTGCGCTACGTGATGAACTGCGGCTGCAGGGTGCTGGCGACGGTCCACGGCGATTCGACGGCGGACGTGGCCCGGAAACCGGTTCTTGGAGAGATGGTTTCGGAGGGAATGTTTGACCGCTACATCATCCTGAGCGGCCGCGGCGGCGCAGGGACGCTGGAGGAAATCCGGGACAAAACCGGCAAGCGCCTGTATCCTGAGGGCGCGGTGGAAGCGGGAAGCGGTGTGGCATCAGGAAACCGAAAAAGACCCGGACAGGGAGGAGGCGCTGTATGATCTGGCTTCGGATAACGGGCTGCGTGCTGGTGACGGCGTCCTGCGGCGCTTTGGGAATCTGGAAGGCGCGGCAGTGGCGGCTCCACCGGCAGATGCTGGAGCGGCTGCGTCGGATGGTCTATCTGCTGCGCGGAGAGATTCTTTACGCCATGTCGCCTCTTCCTGAGGCATTGGAGCGGGTCGGAAGGAAGTCGGACGGTCCGGCAGCTGTCTGGTTCTGCCGGATGGCGGAGCGGCTTAAGCGGCAGGAGGGGGAGACATTTTCCCGGATCTGGAGGGAGGAACTGGACGGACAGGCCAGGGCGATGCTGCTGTCGCAGAGGGAAACCGCGGAGCTGGCGGAATTCGGGGAGCATCTTGGGTACCTGGATGTGGGGATGCAGGAGCGGACGATCGCGCTGTATCTGGAACAGCTGGATCTGTCCATCGGATTCCTTCGGGAGCATGAGCAGGAACGGACGCGGATATGTACCTGTCTGGGAATCATGAGCGGACTGTTTCTGTCGGTAATCCTTTGTTAGGAGACGGCGAAAGAAGGAGGTTCATATGGGCGTAAATCTGATATTCCGGATCGCGGCGGTGGGAATTCTGGTATCGGTGATCTGTCAGGTATTAAAGCACAGCGGGCGGGAGGAGCAGGCCTTTCTGACCAGTCTTGCCGGACTGATCCTGGTGCTTTTCTGGATGGTGCCGTATATTTATGATCTGTTTGAGACGATTCGGGATTTATTTGCGTTGTGAGATGCGGATAGGCGGGTGAGGGCATGACGGTGATATCCATAGCTGTGATTGGGATTGCGGCTGCGCTTTTGGCGACGCAGTTTAAGGGCGTGAAAGGCGAGTACGGAATCTATCTGGCGATGGCGGCGGGACTGGCGATCTGCTTTTACAGCGCCGCGAAGCTGGAGACGGTGACGGAGACATTTGCGAGGGCGAGGTCTTACATACGGATTAACAGCGTCTATCTGGACACGCTCCTCAAAATGGTGGGCATCGCCTGCATCGCGGAATTCGCGTCCGGGATCTGCAAGGACGCGGGCTATGGCTCTTTGGGAAGTCAGATCGAAATTTTTGGCAAGCTGTCGATCCTGGCGGTCAGCATGCCGATTCTTCTGGCGCTTCTGGAGACGGTGCAGGGGTTTCTGTCATGAGGGGCGGCAGGAGCGGCCCACGCCTGCGTCTGCGTATCGGCAGGAAGCTCTGCGGCAGGAGCGCCCTGCGGCTGTGCTTTCTTTTCGCGGTTGTGTTCAGTCTTCTGTGGTGCGGCGAGGTGTGCGGTGCGGCGGATAGTGCGGCGGGCGGCGCGATCAGCGGAAGGGTGTACAGAGCAGAGGGAGATCCCGCGGCGGAGGACATTCCCCTTAGCGGCTTTTCGGACATCTTAGACCGGCTGAATCTGAAGGAGGCCGAAGACTATGCGCGGGCCAGCCAGAATGGATTTGCGCTGAGCCTGACGGACGTCGTCCAAAAGCTGGCGGCCGGGGATATGTCCGGGATCGGTCGGAACATGCTTGAAGTCATCCGCAGGGCATTGTTTTCGGAGATCAGCGCGGGCGGGAAGCTGATCGGTCAGATTCTCCTGCTGGGAATTTTGGGGGCGGTGTTTGCCAATTTCTCCAGCGTGTTTTCAACGGGGCAGATTTCGGAAACAGGCTTCTACGCGGTGTATCTGCTGCTGTTTACGCTTCTGACCGCGGCGCTTGGCGAGAGTATGGCGGTGGCGGCGGAGACTGTGGGGACGATTTTGGGATTCATGCGCGTGCTGATGCCGGCGTATTTCCTTGCGGTGGCCTTCGCGGGGGGAACCGTGTCGTCGGTGGCCATGTACGAGACGGCCATGTTCGGTATGACGGCGGGGGAGTGGGCGCTGAATTCGCTCATGATTCCGCTCGTGCGGGTGTGGATGATTCTGGCGCTGGCCGGCAACCTGACGAAGGAAAATGTGTTTTCCAGGCTCACGGAGCTGGCGGAGCAGATTCTAAACTGGGGAATGAAGACGCTTCTCGGGCTGGTGCTGGGGATTCAGCTTCTGCAGTCGCTGGTGCTTCCTTATGTGGATTCCGTAAAGAACGGGACGCTTCAGAAGCTGGTGGGGCTGATTCCCGGCGTGGGCCAGGGGGCTGCATCGGCGGCACAGATGCTTCTGGGGGCCGGCGTGCTGATCAAGAATTCGGTCGGCGCGGCCGCGGTGATCATGCTGGCCGTGATGGCGGCTGTTCCGGTGGTAAAGCTGCTGATTCTGATGATGCTTTATCAATGCGCGGCAGCCGCGCTGGAGCCGGTCTGCGATAAACGGGTACTGGCCTGCGTTGCGGCCGCGGCGAAGGGGCACAAAGCGCTTCTGCGGATCGTGTTCACTGCGGTTTCCATCTTTGCCGCGACGATCGCCGTCGTGTGCGCGGGGACGAACGCGGCGTATCTGGCGTAAAGAAAACGGGAAAAGGCGTATGCCCGGAAAGGAGGCGGTCTGTCGGTGTCCTGGCTTTATGACTGGGCGGCGGATATTTTGTGTTTTCTGGTTCTGATGAGCCTTTTGGAGATGCTGCTTCCGTCGAAGAAATATGTCCGTTATATCCGCTTTTTCGCCGGAATCGTACTGATTCTCGTTACGGCGCGGCCGCTCTTAAGCGGTCTGGGGATTGCGCAGGAAATGGACCGCTATTTTGAGGAGTTCAGTTTTCAGGCGGAGGCGCGGGATATCCGGCGCGATGTGCTGGGAATTGAGGAGGAACGGAGACGGCAGCTGTTTTTAGGCGGCGAGGAGGCGGCCGCGGAGGAGGTGGAGGCGATGGCGCGGGAGGCGGGATTTGTCCCGCTCTGGGCAGAAGTCGAGATTGAGAAGGACGCCGAGAGTGAGGAGTACGGAACGGTGGTGAGGGTGAGCGCCGCGGTTCGGCGGGAGGACGGGGAAGAAACCCGGCAGGCGGAGAGCGCGGTTTTGCAGGAGACCGGAACCGCGGTCCGGCAGACGGCCGGCTCAGAAGCGCACGCGGATGCGGCGGGAGAAAAATCCAAGAACCAGGAGACGCCGGAAGCTGCGACGCCCGGAAAAGAAATGGTGCGGCCGGTAAGAATTGAGATCGGCACGGTAGAGATCGCATCGCCGGAGCAATCGGCCGCGGGTGAACAGGAGGCGGAGCGGCCGGCTGACATCGAACCAGGAGAGGGGCGGTTAGCTGACGTCGGCCTGGCGGCGGAACGGGAAGCCGCAAGCGGCCCGGAACCAGAAGCGGCATCCGCGGAGGAGGATTTCGCGGAACTGAAAAGAAAGGTGGAACGTTACTATGAACTGGAACCTGAAAACGTGGAAATTCAATTGGAAAGACGGTAAGGAGCGCTGGCTTATTCTGTTGGCGGCGGGGCTTATCCTTCTCATTCTGGCGTTTCCGTCCGGGAAGAAGAATGTGACGACCAGGGACGATTTTGATTCCGGCGGCGCGGCAGGGACAGTTTACGGCTCCGGGGAAAGCGGCGTTTCGGACGCAGGCGCTGACGGCCAGAATACCAGCCTTACCGCTGCAGCGCTTCCGGCAGCGGCAGCGCCCACCGTCTCTTATGAACAGCGGCTGGAGGAGCGCCTTAAGGAAATCCTTTCCCACGTGGACGGCGTCGGCGAGGTGGATGTAATGATCGTTCTGCGCTCCTCCGAGGAGCGGGTCTGGCTGACGGACCGGGATGCGAACACTTCCTCTACGTGCGAGACCGATTCGGGCGGAGGCAGCCGCCAGATTCAGAGTCAGGAGATTCGCGAGAGCACGGTATTTGCCGGTCAGAGCGGAAAGGAGGAACCGGTTCTTGAAAAGGAAATGTATCCGGAAATCGGCGGAGTCGTCGTCAGCGCCTCAGGGGGCGGAAGTCCGGCGACGCAGGCTGAAATTTCCGCCGCGGTGGAAGCATTATTCGGCGTCCCGTCTCATAAAATAAAAATACTAAAGCGGGTAGAATAAAAAAGGAGTGCTGCACATGAAATTGAAGCTGAAAAGAGATCTTCCCAACATCAATATGAAAAAGCTGTTCCGCCGCAACCAGATCATTGTGACCACCCTGGTCGTTATGATCGCCGCGGCCGGATACTTAAATTACGCCGGAAAGAAGCTGCCGGAAAATGAGGTGGACGTCTATGAGGCCGGCGTCTCGGACATTTCTCAGGAGGACATCCTGGCAGAGAATCAAAGGGTTTTGGACGCGGCGGGCGGTTATGAGGAGATCCAGAGCCTGGATCAGGATTGGGATCAGATCGAGGAGGCGGAATCGGCGGCGGACAGCGGAGAGGCTTCGGTCCAGCCGGAAGGAGGCATGATTTCGGAGCAGATCGACGCGATTGAAAATGGCGCCCAGCCGGCTGGCGAAGGCGTCACGCAGCTGGCCCAGGCGGACACAGATCCCATCACCGAGACCATTTCCGCGGACGCAGGCACGGAGGAGGGCGATTTGACGGGGCTTGAGAACCCAGGCGAGGCGATACTTACCAGCGGTATGAGCGTATCCGATTACATAGCCAGCGTTCAGCTGAGCCGCGAACAGGTTCGGGCCCGCAGCAGGGAGACGCTCCTTAATATTATCAATAACACCAACATCGAGGAGTCTGCCAAGCAGGAGGCCATTCAGAGCATGATTGAACTGACCGAGACCGCCGAGAAGGAGAACGCGGCGGAGACGCTTCTGATGGCCAAGGGGTTCTCGGATCCGGTGGTCAGCATCTCTGCCGACAAGGTGGACGTGGTGATCAACGCCGCCTCCATCACGGATCCGCAGCGCGCCCAGATTGAGGATGTGGTGAAGCGCAAAACAGAGATGGGAGCGGAAAATATCATCATTACGCTCCTGAATCTGGAAGAATAATTTGTGTTTATGGGGACAAAACAGCCGCATGCAGGATTTTTACGTCAGTATGCAAAAAACGCGCCAGTGACGCGTTTTTTGTATTTCCATGCGAGGAGAGAGCCGGTGACGCTCTCCTCGTATTTCCATGCAAACGGAGTGCCGGTGACGCTCCGTTTGTATTCCATCAATATGCAAAAGCGCGCCGCGGCTGGCTCAAACATTTAAGAGAATATTCCCTTTTCAAACAGGATTATATTTGCTATAATAGGCTATCATAGGATTGTGAGGAGGTTTTATCCGTGGCTGAATTGGAAAACAGGAGTACCCATAAAGTATACGAAAAAGGCGCGGCCGGGGAAGTTCGGATTGCCGACGAGGTGGTGGCCATTATCGCGGGTCTGGCTGCTACGGAGGTGGAAGGCGTTGATTCCATGGCGGGCAATATCACCAATGAATGGGTCAGCAGACTTGGCATGAAGAACCTGTCCAAGGGCGTGAAGGTGGATGTCACCGAGGAGCATGTATCCGTGGATCTCTCTCTGACGATGAAATATGGCTACAGCATTCCGGCAATCTGTGAGAAGGTTCAGGAGAAGGTCAAGACCGCGATTGAGAATATGACCGGGCTGTCCGTCCTGGATGTGAATATTAAGGTCGCCGGAGTCAATACGGAGGAGGAGCACTGAGGATGACCCGAAGGGAATTGCGCGAGCACTGCTTTAAGATGTTGTTCTGCGCAGATTTTTACCCGGCTGGAGAGACTGGGCAGCAGTTTGTGAATTATTTTGAGGCTCCGGAGGAGGACGAGCCCGGCGAAGAGGGCGGGAACGTAACGCTTCATGACGTGGAAGACATCTCCATAGAGGATATGACTTATCTGGTGAAGAAGGCGGAGGCCGTCACGGCCAGGATTCCGGAGCTGGACAGGAAGATCGACAGCGTGGCTGAGGGATGGAAGACGAAGCGCATGGGCAAGGTGGATTTGACGATTCTGCGTCTTGCCCTCTATGAGATGCTTTATGACGATGAGATCCCGGAGAGGGTCGCGATCAATGAGGCGGTAGAGCTGGCAAAGCGTTTCGGGCAGAACGAATCCCCGTCTTTTGTCAACGGCGTATTGGCAAAACTGGTCTGACAGCCGCAGGGAGAGTTTATGGCAGAAGCGAGTATCTATTCCGTCGCACAGGTGAATTCTTATATCAGGAATATGTTTACGCAGGACTTCCTCCTGAAGCGCATCAGCGTCAGGGGGGAGATTTCCAACTGCAAATACCACACAGCCGGCCATATCTATTTCACATTAAAGGATCCGTCTGGAACCTTGTCTGCGGTGATGTTTTCAGGGCAGAGACGGGGGCTTTCTTTTCAGCTGCAGGAAGGTCAGCAGGTCGTGGTAACGGGGACGATCGACGTCTATGAGAGGGACGGGCGCTATCAGCTCTATGCGAAGGAGATTCGGAAGGACGGGATCGGAGGTCTCTACGAGCGTTTTGTGAAGCTGCGGGACGAGCTGGAGGAGATGGGGCTGTTCGCGAAAGAGTATAAGCAGCCGATTCCGAAGTACGCCCGCACCGTGGGTATCGTCACGGCGAGCACCGGCGCGGCGATCCGGGATATCGTCAATATCGCTTCCAGAAGGAATCCCTATGTGCAGCTGGTTCTCTACCCGGCCCTGGTGCAGGGGGAGAGCGCGAAATACAGCATTGTGCGCGGTATCCGCGCGCTGGACCGGCTGGGACTGGATGTGATTATCGTGGGCCGCGGAGGCGGTTCCATTGAAGATCTTTGGGCTTTTAACGAGGAAATGGTAGCGCAGGCCATTTTTGACTGTCAGACGCCGGTGATCTCCGCGGTGGGACACGAGACGGATGTGACGATCGCGGATTATGTCGCGGACCTGCGCGCGCCGACGCCATCGGCGGCGGCGGAACTGGCGGTGTTCGACTACCGGCAGTTTGCGGAGAAGCTGGATGTGACGCGCGCGGCGCTGATCCGCGGTATGGAGCGGAATGTGGAGCGCAGGCGCTATCGGATAGAGCAGGCGAAGATGAGGCTTGCGATGAGCAGTCCGCAGGGGCGGATCAATGACATGCGGCAGCAGTTGGCGGATGCGCAGGAGCGAATGCATCTGGTGTCGGAGAGACGGTTGACGGAGTGCCGCCACCGGCTGGCGCTGGCAGACGGCCGTATCCGGACGAACAGCCCTGAAAGGCTGATCGGCGAGAGGCGGAGACAGCTCTCGGATAGCCGGGAGCGGATGCGCGGGGCCGTGGAACGGCAGATTTTGGAGAAAAGGCATCGTCTGGCCCTGGATGCGGGAAGATTGGACGGACTCTCGCCGCTGAAAAGATTGTCGGGCGGTTTCGGCTTCGTGGCAGACGAGACTGGCCGCGCGGTGGAATCGGTCCGCAGCCTGACGGTCGGACAGACGCTGGACGTGCGGTTCGCAGACGGACGCGCGCGGACGCGGGTCGAGGAAATTGAGGAAAGGTCCGCGCAGATTGGCGGGGGCGGAGAAAAATGAGGAGAGGCTCGCATAGATTGGCGGAGTCGGGAAAAATGAGGAGAGCCCCGCATAGGCTGGTGGGATAAGGAGATCGAGGAGAGGCTCGCGCAGATTGGCGGAGTCGGAGAAATTGAGACAGAGCCCATGTAAGCAGGGGAAAACTTGGAGGTTGTGAAGGATGGCGGAAGACAGAGAGAGCAGTATCGCTCAGAGCCAGGGGACAGATACGAATACGGACGCGGGAATGGATACCGCGGGGAGCGCTCCGGAGCGGGAGATGAGCATTGAGGAGACGCTGGCGGAGCTGGAGGGCCTGATCGAGAAGATGGAGGATCGGTCCAGCTCGTTGGAGGACACCTTTGCTTTCTATGAACGCGGTATGAAGCTCGTGAAGGAGTGCAGCGGCAAGATTGACCGTGTCGAGAAGAAGCTGATGATCCTGACGGAGGACGGACAGAATGATGAACTTTGACGAATGGCTGAAGGAAGCTTCCGCCGAGGTAGACGAGACAGTCTGTCAATATCTTCCCGCAGAGGAAGGTTATCAGAAGACGGTTACCGCTGCTATGAATTACAGCGTGAAAGCAGGCGGAAAGCGGCTGCGTCCGCTGCTTCTGCGGGAAGTCTACCGGATGTTCGGCGGTTCCGGTCAGGAGGCAGAGCCTTTTATGGCGGCGATCGAGATGATACATACCTTCTCCCTGATCCATGACGATCTGCCCTGCATGGATAACGACCGTTTCCGCAGGGGGCTTCCCACCGCATGGGTGGCCTACGGCTACGATATGGCCGTGCTGGCCGGAGACGGCCTGGCAATCTATGCGTTTGAGACGGCGGCGAAGGCATTTTCCATGACGGAATATCCGGAGCGGGCGGCCGCGGCTATTGCGCTTCTGGCGCAGAAGAGCGGCGTTTACGGGATGATCGGCGGTCAGACCGCGGATGTGGAGCTGACCGGAAAGACGCTTGATACGCAGCAGCTGGATTTCATCTACCGCCTGAAGACCGGAGCGCTTCTGGAAGCGCCGGCGATGATCGGCGCGATTTTGGCGGGCGCGCCGGACGAGCAGGTGCGGGTTGTGGAGCGGATGGCCGCATGTGTCGGTTACGCTTTCCAGATTCAGGACGATATCCTGGATCTGACCAGTACCCAGGAGGTGCTCGGAAAGCCTGTATTAAGCGACGAAAAGAATCATAAGACGACATACGTAAGTCTGTATGGAATGGAGAAGGCGCGGCAGGACGTGGAGGCACTGTCAGCGGAGGCTGTCGGTCTGCTTGAGACGCTGCCGGGCGATCATGCAAATCTCAGACAGCTGATTCAGATGCTTGTGACGAGGCAGAAATGACGCTGTGAAGAGAGGCAATCAAAAGGAACGAGAGTAATGCTGGAAAGGATAAACGGGCCGCAGGATATCAAGGCCCTGAATCAAGAGGAGCTGGAGGTGCTGGCCTCCGAGATCCGGGAATTTCTGATCGAGAAAATCAGTTTGCGGGGCGGTCATCTGGCCTCCAACCTCGGCGTGGTGGAATTGACCATGGCCATGTTTCTGACGTTTGACCTGCCGAGGGATAAGATTATCTGGGACGTGGGGCACCAGTCCTATACGCATAAGATCCTGAGCGGACGCAGGGAGGAGTTTGACGATCTGCGGCAGCTGGGCGGCATCAGCGGTTTTCCGAAAACCAAAGAGAGCCCCTGCGACGCTTTCAATACGGGACACAGTTCCACCTCGATTTCAGCCGGTCTGGGTATGGCCCAGGGCCGTGATCTGCTCGGGGATGATTATTTTGTCGTGTCCGTCATCGGGGACGGCGCGCTGACCGGCGGCATGGCCTACGAGGCGTTAAACAACGCGGCGCGGCTTGGGTCGAATTTTATCATTGTACTGAATGACAATGAGATGTCCATCTCGGAAAATGTAGGCGGCATCTCCCGCTATTTGAGCGGCATCCGTACCGGCGAGGGTTATAACGATCTCAAGGAGAACGTGACTGGTTTTCTGGAGAAGATACCGGGCATGGGTCCAAAACTGATCGAGAAGATTCGCCGGACCAAGCAGGGCATCAAGCAGCTGCTGATTCCAGGGATGTTTTTTGAGGACATGGGAATCACCTACCTCGGACCGGTGGACGGCCATGATCTGCGCCAGCTGCGCAAGGTGCTGCGCGAGGCGCGGCGGCTGGATCATGCGGTGCTGGTGCACGTGGTGACAAAGAAGGGAAAAGGTTACGCTCCGGCTGAGAAAAATCCCGCGCGCTTCCACGGTGTGGAGCCGTTCGATATCGCGACGGGAAAGCCTAAGCAGGAGAAGCGGTATCCCGGGTATACGGACGTGTTCAGCCGGGAGCTCTGCAGGCTGGCGGAGAAAGACGAGCGGATTGTGGCGCTGACGGCCGCCATGCCGGACGGAACGGGGCTGAACCGATTTAAAAAGCAGTTCCCGAATCGGTTCTTTGACGTTGGAATCGCTGAACAGCATGCGGTGACGAGCGCGGCCGGAATGGCCGCCGCGGGGCTGCGTCCTGTGGTGGCGGTCTATTCCTCTTTTCTGCAGAGAGGGTACGACCAGATCGTTCATGACGTGTGTCTGCAGAACCTGCCGGTGGTGTTTGCCATCGACCGGGCGGGCCTGGTGGGCAGCGACGGAGAGACCCATCAGGGAATCTTCGATCTGTCGTATCTGACCTCCATACCGAATATGACGGTGCTGGCCCCGAAGAATCTCTGGGAGCTGCGCCGGGACCTGGCGTTTGCCGTAGAACACGACGGTCCGATCGCAATCCGGTATCCGCGAGGAATGGCCTACCGGGGGCTGAAAGAGTTTGATTCGCCGCTGGTGTACGGAAAGGGTGAGATTCTGTATGACGAAGGGCGGCCGGAAGCGCCGGAGGCTATCCACATCGCGCTCCTGGCTGTCGGAAGTATGGTCAGTACCGCGGAGCATATCCGTGCAAAATTAAAGGATGAAGGTTACAAGGTTACGCTGGCGAACGGCCGTTTTGTGAAGCCGGTGGACTATGAGCTGGTTGAGACATTGGCGGCTGGACACGACTATTTCGTGACCTTGGAGGAGAATGTTCTCCAGGGAGGTTACGGACTGGAGGTTACCGCATGGGTGAAGAAGCATGCGCCGCAGCTTCCGGTACTGAATATCGCGCTTCCGGACGCTTACGTGGAACATGGAAACGTGTCGCTTTTGCGCGAGATGCTGGGAATTGACAGCGATTCGATTATAAAGAAAATGAAAGCGGAGTTTGGTCTGCCGTACTGCCCGCCGGATCGGGAGAAATCCGGCGCGCTTTCCCTTGCGGCGGGCGGCGGGGAGGCGTCGGATGAAGGAACGGCTTGATGTGCTGCTTGTAAATCGGAATCTGGCCGCTTCGCGTGAGAAGGCGAAGGCCGTTATCATGGCCGGTATCGTCTATGTGGATGGGCAGAAAGAGGATAAAGCAGGCGCTTTATTTGAGGAGACGGCTCAGATTGAGGTCCGCGGCAGCACGCTTCGGTATGTGAGCCGCGGCGGGCTGAAGCTGGAAAAGGCGATTGCGGTTTTCGGAGTGGATGTGCAGGGCAGGGTCTGTATGGATGTCGGCGCATCCACAGGCGGATTTACCGACTGTATGCTGCAGAACGGGGCCGCTAAGGTCTATGCGGTTGATGTGGGACATGGCCAGCTGGACTGGAAACTGAGATGCGACGACCGGGTGGTCTGTATGGAGAAGACCAATATCCGCTATGTGACGCCGGATGATGTGGCGGACGTGATAGAATTTGCATCCATCGACGTGTCCTTTATCTCGCTTACCAAGGTTTTGGGGCCGGTGCGGGAGCTGCTGTGCGGCGGCGGCCGGGTAGTGTGCCTGATTAAGCCGCAGTTTGAGGCCGGTCGGGAGAAGGTAGGGAAGAAAGGCGTCGTCCGGGAGAAGGGCACGCATCTGGAGGTGATCCGCATGGTTATGGATTATGCGCGGACCGCCGGATACCGTATCCTGAATCTGGATTTCTCACCGATCAAGGGACCGGAAGGGAATATCGAATACCTGCTGTATTTAGAGAAGTCCGGGCTGTGGGAGGATGCTGTATCTTCTGTTGCGTGCGGGACCGGCGTGGACGGGGAGTCCTTCACGATGATCGATCCGGTGCGCGTCGTCGATGAGGCGCATCGTGTTCTGCAGGCGCAGGACGGAAAGGCGCGGCCATGAAACATTTTTATCTGATATGGAATCCGCAGAGGGACGGCACTGAGGCGATGGCGGAAAAAATCTGCGGCTATCTTGAGACGCGCGGCTGTACCTGCGTGGTGCGCAGCCGGGAGGAAGCCGGAGCCTATACGGGACATACGGATCCCGCGCAGGTCCCTGCGGATGCCGAATGTATCATTACCCTGGGCGGCGACGGCACGCTGATCCGGGCGGCCAGGGATCTGTCATCTCTGAGACTTCCGATGATCGGCGTCAATATGGGTCATCTGGGATACCTGACGCAGGTAGGATGTCAGGAGCCCGGCGAGGTCACGCAGATGCTGGACGATCTGGCGGCGGGACAGTTTCAGCTGGAGAAGCGGATGATGCTAAAAGGAACGGTGCGCCGCGGCGCGGAGATTCAAAAGGAGGATCTGGCACTGAATGAGATCCTGATTTCCCGGAGGGAGATGCCCAAGATTTTGGATCTGCGGCTCTCCGTCAACGGCGAGCCGCTCTGCCGCTATAAGGCGGACGGCATGATTATCGCCACGCCCACCGGCTCCACCGCTTACAATCTGTCGGCGGGCGGCCCGATCGTGGAGCCGTCGGCGCAGATGATGATTCTGACGCCGATCTGTCCCCATGATCTGAACAGCCGCAGCATCGTGCTGGCGGCAGAGGACACGATTGAGATTGAGATTATGGGGCATGACGACGAGGGTCAGGCGGTCGTGTTCGACGGCGGGGCCGCGGTCTGGCTGAAGGTAGGGGACCGTCTTTCTGTGGAGCGGTCCGGGGTTGAGACTGTCATGGTAAAGCTCCATGAGGTGTCTTTTGTAGATAATCTGAGAAGCAAGATGGCGGGCCGATAGCCGCCTATTGACAACACTGCCGCGCGTGTGCGGCAAGGAGGAACGGAAGATGAAACTGGAACGACACAGCAAGATTGTGGAACTGATCAGCAAATATGAGATCGAGACGCAGGAGGAGCTGGCGGAGCAGTTAAAACAGGCCGGCTTTCATGTGACCCAGGCTACGGTTTCCCGTGATATCCGGGAGCTGCGGCTGACGAAGGTGCAGGCCGAAAACGGCCGCCAGCGCTATACCGTTCTCCATGGTCAGGGGGAATTTAACGATAAATATATCCGTATTCTGCGGGATGGCTATCTGTCCATGGATATGGCCCAGAACATTCTGGTGATAAAGACGGTTTCCGGTATGGCCATGGCTGTGGCGGCGGCGCTGGACGCGATTCATTTTCATGAAATCGTAGGCTGCATCGCGGGGGACGACACGATTCTCTGCGCGGTGCGGAGTATAGACGATACGATTCTTGTGATGGAGAAGATTCATAAACTGGTGGCGGGATAAAACAGGCGGCGGAAGGTCGTCTTCCGCCGGATACCGATAACAGGCGGCAGGGGGTGATATGCATGCTGTTGGAGCTGCGTGTGAAAAATCTGGCCCTGATTGAGAAGGCGGAGGTTTCCTTCTCAGAAGGACTGAATATCCTGACCGGAGAGACCGGAGCAGGAAAATCAATTATCATTGGTTCCGTGGGTTTGGCGCTGGGAGGAAAGGCGTCCAGGGAGGTGATCCGGCAGGGAGCCGAATCGGCCTATATTGAGCTGGTATTTGCGGTGACAGAGCCGGAGAAGCGCAGGGCGCTTGCGGAACTGGAGGTGGAGCTTCCGGAGGACGGGACGCTTATCCTGTCCAGGCGGATCACGCCGGTCCGCAGCGTCAGCAAGATCAACGACGAGACCGTGACCCTCGGACGCCTCAGGGAGATTACGGGATGTCTGATCGATATTCACGGACAGCATGAGCATCAGTCCCTTCTGTACAAATCCAAACATCTGATGATTCTGGATTCTTTTGCAAAATCCGCGACAGAACCGCTGAAAGCGCAGATTGCCCAGGTCTACTGCCGGTATCAGGACGCGAAAGAGCGTCTTTCCGCCATGGATCTGGATCAGGAGTCGCGTCTGCGCGAGGCGGATTTCCTGCGCTATGAAATTCAGGAGATGGAAAATGCGAAGCTTAAGGAAGGCGAGGAGGAGGAGCTTACGGCCGCTTACCGCCGCCTTTCGCACGCCCAGAAGATCATGGAGCATTTGGCGGCCGCTTACCGCGCCCTGGACAGCGAGCAGATCGGCCGCGCCGTGCGGGATGTCGCCCAGGCGGCGGAGTACGATGAGACGCTTACAGGCGTGCGCGACCAGCTGATGGATGCGGAAGCGATTCTCGGCGATGCCGCGCATGATATCAGCGGCTATATGGATGCGTTCGCCTTTGACGAGGAGACCTTCCGCCAGATGGAAAGCCGGCTGGATCTGATTCACAATATGCAGGCAAAGTACGGAAATACGGTGGGGGAAATTCTTCGGAAGCTGGAGGAGAAAAAGGCGCGTCTGGATGAGCTGGAAAATTTTGAAATGGTAAAGGAGCGCCTTGAGAAGGAGTTCGCCCGCCAGGAGAAAGAGCTGGACGGTCTCTGCGCGCAGCTTTCTGCCGTGCGGCAGGAGGCGGCGAAGAGTCTGACAGAGGAGATCCGGCGCGGACTGGAGGATTTAAATTTCATCGATGTGCGGTTTGAGATGGAGTTTCGCCGTCTGCCCCGCTATACGTCGGACGGCTTTGATGAAGCGGAATTTCTGATTTCCACCAATCCCGGCCTTCCCCTGCGTCCGCTTGCCAATGTGGCATCCGGCGGCGAACTGTCCCGCATCATGCTCGCGATCAAGGCGGTATTGGCGGACACGGACGATATTCCGACGCTGATCTTCGACGAGATCGATACCGGGATCAGCGGACGGACGGCCCAGATGGTTTCAGAGAAGCTGTCCTATATTGCCGGCCGGAGACAGGTGATCTGCATCACCCATCTGCCGCAGATTGCGGCCATGGCAGACAGTCACTTTGAGATTGCCAAAGCGGCGGAGGGCGGAAGCACCGTCACACGCATCCGGGAGCTTCATGCGGAGCAGATGGTGGGTGAGCTGGCCAGACTCTTAGGAGGGGCAGAGATCACTCCGGCAGTTTTGGAAAACGCGCGCGAGATGAAGAAGCTGGCCCAGGAGAGGAAGACGCGGCGCTGACGGTTTATGTGTTCTTTTCGATATGGAAATATGAGCAGTGCGCCACTGGCGTTCTGCCCGCATGGAAACAAAAATGGCCCGGGACGCATGGAAAATGCGTTCTTGGGCCATACTTTATTTCCAGACAGAAAGGGTGTCAGTGGCACGCTTTCTGTATTTCCGTGCGGGCAAAGTGCCAGAGACGTGCGCTCATCTTCCGGCCGCGGATCGGCCGCCCTACAGGCATCGCCAGATCAGAAGCGCCAGGATCACGCCGATAATGCTCGCCATCGTGATTTTGATGGTCAGTCCGAACGTGATCACCAGGATCCCAAGATTCAGGATCACCGGATCATCCAGCCCGAAAGACTGTCCGAAATTCAGCCATGACAGAAAAGGAATGCTTTCCGTCATAGTTCCGATAAAGCCGCCCAGCACAATGCCGGACAGCATTAAAAGCAAAAGAACCCAGAAATTCTTACCGGCTGCACGTTTCATTTGAATCCGCCCTTCATGTTTTCCTGATAAAAATTGCGGCTTGCGATTGCATTTCAGCGTTTTAGAATCCGGCAGGCATGCTTCGCCGGTTAGCCGCATTTTCAGTTTATCACATCCGTTAAAAAGTGACAACTAAAAAATAACAGAGTGTTTTTTTCGCCGCGACACATACTAAGAGGCAGACGCAGAGAAAAGGAGGTGTGTTGTGTTGAGAAGAACAAGATATCGCAGATATCTGATCTGGACGTTCTGGATCAGTCTGCTGTTTACGATAGGATTTTCCTATTATTATATGGAACGAATTGTCCCGGACCATTTGAGCATCGTTCTGGATCAGGAAGAGACGCTTCAGTTTCCCCTTCCCTTCCGCTTCACCCTCCAGAGCGGCAGCGAGGAAGTGGCGCTCGGAAACGGTTCCGATATCCCGTCAGATCAGATCACGATTACGCCTGAGCAGGCGTTCAGCCTTTACGGAAAGAGCGAGGGAAGTTATCTGCTGGGGCTTGATTTCCTGGGAATCCGTCTGAAAGAGATTCAGGTGGACGTGGTGGATATGCGTTATGCGATTCCCTGCGGCGCCCCTGTGGGAATTTATCTGAAATCTGACGGCGTCATGGTCATCGGCACCGGCGAACTAATCAATGAGGAAGGGCTTTCCGTGGAACCGGCAGCCGGGCTCCTCAAATCAGGGGATTACATTGAAAGTATCAATGGCGTTGCTTTGGAAACCAAGGAGGAGCTGGCCGAGGCGGTGGCAAAGCTGAAGGACAAAGAAGCTCGCCTGCTGGTTCGCCGCGGAGCCGACCGGGTGGAGGTTTCCCTGCGCCCGATTACCACCCAGGACGGCGAGAATAAGCTGGGCGTGTGGGTTCGCAGCGATACCCAGGGGATCGGAACAGTCACTTATCTGGATTTAAACGGCCGTTTCGGTGCGCTGGGCCACGGAATCAGCGACACAGATACCGGGGAGTTGGTGGAGACCAGCGACGGCAATCTCTACGACACGCAGATTGTCGGCGTGGAGAAAGGTTCTGTCGGTAATCCCGGCGTCATGTCCGGCGTTATCTACTACGGACCAAGCACGCTTTTGGGCAAAGTAGAAACCAACACGGAGGAGGGAATTTTCGGTACCGTCAATACCCGGTTTATGCAGACGATTTCCTCCGAACCCTTGCAGATCGGCTACCGCCAGGACATCCGAAAAGGCCCGGCGCTTCTGCGCAGCGGCGTCTCCGGAGAGATCCGCGATTATGCGATCGAAATCGAGAAGATCGATTATTCCACATCCCATACCAACAAAAGTCTGGTCATCCGCGTCACCGACCCGGATCTTCTCGAACTGACCGGAGGCATTGTGCAGGGAATGGTCTCGTGTTATAATATGGACAACGCAGAAAATGCCCATTCTACAGGACTTTTTCGGTGTTTATCCTCAGCATCCGCGCAAGCGGAGTGGGGAGATGGCGTTCTGTGCGTCTCTCCCCACTGACCACAATCGTTGAAAAGTCCCGGAATATATCCGGGATTTTTGATTCTCCAAAGCATTGTTCCCCGTTTCATTTTGTGGTTTGGAGGAATAGCTGTGGGAAAATTGGGAGTAATTGTAACGGAAGATAAAACAAGCGAAGTATACCATGATGTAGTAACACTGTTTAAAATATATCGCTCCGTATCCTGGAGGATGCAGGTTCAGGTCAATCAGGTTAAGCACCGTTTCCAAAAGGAATACGGTACGGACATTGATGAATTTCTGGATTCAATATATCAGGCTGGCATGGATCTGAATGAGGATGATGCCAATATTAAGTACAGGATTGAGGCAATCAGCAGTTCAAATAGATTTATAAAATTAATCGATGAGGCGGTGGAACTGATGCGCCAATTCCATCCTCAGGGTGAGAAATACTATTGGATCCTGTATTACACCTATATGTCTGCGCGGCAGCCTATGAATATTGCGGAAATTATCCGCAATCTGGAATCCCATCTGCCTGACAACATGCAGATCAATCGCAGTACATATTTTCGATGGAGGGAAGGTGCTTTTAAAGCAGTATCGGGAATCCTTTGGGGGTATGAAGAAGAAAGCAGAAAGCTGTTGGAACATTTTAGAGATACATGGAATGAAAAAGCGTAACAACACTATATATAGTATATTTTCTGTTGACACACTCTATATATTGTATTATACTGAAACTGTATTGATTTTTGTATTTCTGCGAAAGCAGATTTGCATAAGTATTTGTTTCTGTATTACTGCAGGAAGAGAACTTTTGGAACGAATTACAATTGAATTGGGATACGAAGGATGGCGCCGGTATTTTGAATATTTGGCGCCTTTTTTGTGCTCATTTTAGAGAAGGAAGGTGATAAAAGATAATATCAGATATTCCATGACATTATAATGGGAATCCTATTATTAATAAGGGATATAGAAAGATGGAAAAATTGGTTAAACTATTATTAAGAGATGACGGAAGCGAATTTGTAAAATTTATAAGAATAACGGAGGGATTGCGGTGAAAAGAGATGCGAAGTTCAGAGATGATGCTCATTTGGATTTCTATTTGGACTGTCTGCCAAAATGCAGATATCAGGATTCCTACCATTCTGCGTTGGTCTATTGTCT